>CAZAMW010000029.1:0-10817 GCA_964486265.1 uncultured Nitrosopumilales archaeon
CGAGGCCGCGGTGGGCGGGCAGGCAGTGCATCACGCTGACGTCCGGCTCTGCGACCTCGAGCAGCTTCGCGTTCACCTGATAGGCCCTGAACGCCCTCAGGCGCCGTTGCTGCTCCGCCTCCTCGCCCATGCTCACCCAGACGTCGGTGTAGATGACGTCGGCATCTCGGGCAGCCTTGGAGGGGTCGTCTACAATCTCGATGGCGCTCCCGGTCGAAAGGGCGACCTGCTGGGCCTTCTCGAGGATCGCCTCGTTGGGACGATACGCCTCCGGGCATCCGACCGAGACGTTCATCCCGACGATCGCTGAGCCCATGACGAGTGAGTTGCAGACGTTGTCTCCGTCCCCGATGTAGGCGAGCTTCAGCCCCCTTAGCTTACCCTTCGCTTCCACTATGGTTAGAAAGTCGGCGATTATCTGCGTGGGGTGCTCCAGCGCGCTCAGAGCGTTGACCACGGGTATACCCGAGAACTGCGCGAGCTGGTCCACCGTCTCCTGCGCGTAGACCCGGGCCACGATGATGTCAAGGTAGCCGCCGAGTATCCGCGCCGTGTCCTTCACGGGCTCCCCCCTGCTGAGCTGCAGCTCGTTCGCTGAGAGATACAGAGAATGGCCGCCGAGACGCAGCGCGCCGACCTCGAACCCCGTCCGCGTCCTGGTCGACGGCTTCTCGAAGAGCAGCCCGACGACCTTGCCCCTGAGCGAGGATATCTCCTGCCCGGCCCTGATCTTCTTCTTCAGCTCCGCTGCCCTTGTCAGGAGAGCGTCCAACTCGGCCGCCGAGAGGTCGGACATCGAGAGCAGGCTTCTCATGCGCGTGCCATCGCCGTGACCCCGCCTGTATTTGAGAGGCGCGAATGCGACTGCCTCGAACTCGCCTATGCGACCATCGGTATCTTCGCCAGCGACTCCTTCAGCATCGCCTCGTCGGGCGAGTAGTCGATGAGCTTTCCGCTGACCTTGTCTTCGTAGGCCTTGAGGTCCAGCAGCCCATGGCCGCTCAGGTTGAAGAGTATCACCTTCGCCTCGTTCTTCTCCTTGCACTTCAGAGCTATGTCGATAGCCCCCTTGACTGCGTGGCTGGTCTCGGGAGCCACGGCCACCCCCTCGGTCCTCGCGAAGGTGATGGCCGCGTCCATCGCTTCGTTCTGGTTGTATGCCACGCTGCTCATGTATCCCTTGTCTATCAGCATGCAAATCGAAGGCGCCTTGCCGTGATAGCGGAGGCCGCCTCCGTGGATGGGCGGACACTGGTACGTGTGGCCCACCGTGTACATCTTGAGGAGGGGGGTCATCTCGCCCGTGTCGGCAAAGTCGTAGCGGTACTGGCCTCGCGTGGTGGACGGGACGGCCTTGGGCTCCACGGCGACGAACTCGGTGTCGCTCTTCTTCTTCAGTTTCTCGCGCATGAAGGGGTAGGCCAGACCGGCGTAGTTGCTCCCGCCTCCTATGCAGCCCACGATGTAGTCGGGCTGCTCCTCGAACATCTTCATCTGCTCGACGGCCTCCTGTCCTATCACCGTCTGATGGAGCAGGACGTGGTTCAGGACGCTGCCAAGAGAGTACTTGGTACCGTCGTGTGTTACACAGTCCTCGATGGCCTCGCTTATCGCCAGCCCGAGGCTACCCGGGTGGTTGGGGTCCTGGGCGAGGAACTTCTGCCCCACATTCGTCAAGCCGCTGGGTGAAGCATGGACGTTGGCCCCGTAGACCTCCATCAGAGTCCTCCGGTAGGGCTTCTGCTGGTACGCGCTCCGGGTCATGTAGACCGTGCAGTCGATCCCGAAGAGAGCGCAAGACATGGCAAGCGCGCTGCCCCACTGCCCCGCCCCTGTCTCGGTGGTGAGACGCTTGGTCCCCTCCTTCATGTGGTAGTAAGCCTGGGCCACCGCCGTGTTGGGCTTGTGACTCCCCGCGGGGTTGAGGTCCTCCCTCTTGTAGAATATCTTGGCAGGAGTCTTCAGGTACGCTTCAAGCCGGGTCGCCCGGTAGAGCGGGCTCGGCCGTCCCAGACGGAGGTACGCCTCCCTGACCTCCTCGGGGATCGGGATGTACTCGTCAGTCGAGACCTCCTGCATGACGCACTCCTTTGCGAAGAGACGCAGGAGCGGCTCTGGAGACATCGGCTTGAGGGTGCCCGGGTCGAGCGGAGGAGGGAGCGGCTCGGGTAGGTCGTGCTGGATGTTGTACCAGTTCTTGGGAAGGTCCTCAGGCTGAAGAGTAACCTTGATTCTCATCGGAACCGGAAATTGCGGTCGAGTGTATTTATGCGTTGGTCGTCGGTCGCTCAGCCCGGCGACTCTTGGCCAGGTACGTCTCGATGCTTCGAGGGATAAACGTGGGAGGACAGAGGACGGTCAAGATGGAAGACCTGAAGGAGCTCTACGCTTCCCTTGGTTTTGAGCACCCAAGGACGTACCTGCAGAGCGGCAACGTCGTCTTCGATGGTCCAGACGGGGACGCTGCCGCGCTGGAGAGGAACATCTCAGCGAACATAGGGAAGACGCTCGGGTTGGATGCGACGGTCATCGTGAGGACGGCTGACGAGCTTCGGGCGGTCATCGACTCGATGCCCTTCTCCGGAAGGAATACCGAGAAGCTCCATGTCACATTCCTCTCCGAAAAGCCCGCGGAATTTCCTCTCGTGAAGGTCGAGCGCGCGAAGGACTCCTCAGAAGAGTGCGTTGTGTGTGGCAGGGAGATATACCTGTTCTGCCCGAACGGATACGGGAGGACCAGGCTCTCCAACGGGTTCTTCGAACGGGCCCTGAAGGTGTCGGCGACGACGAGGAACTGGAGGACAGTGAACTCCCTCGCATCGATGGCCAGCCAGCAGGGGACCGGCTAGACTACTACAAACTTTTAAGCCGTATATCGTGCGCCGTCCTGATTCTTGCAGAAGCAGCCCGACGCGCGGGAAGACGTCTACTTCGTCCTCACCTCTCTGGCGCACGTCGTCGCGACGGTTCTGTTCGGGATGCTGCTCAACCTCCCTCAGCTCCCGGGGCTCCCCATCATCGCCTTCGCGGTTGCCTCCAAGTCCTTCGCTCTCTTTGCAGGCGAGAACGAGCGCTTCTTCGTGCATCTCCGGTGGGCGGCACTGCCACTGGCCGCTTTCTCGCTCGTCATCCTCGCACTCCTCCCACCGGTGGACTGGGTTCTGGGGGCCTTCATCCTGCTCCTGTACTGGAACTACCCGCGTCTCCTCAAGGCGAGGGAAAAGTCCCCTCTCGACGTCCTCTTTCACGGCGGTCGCTACGCTCTCCTCTTCTGGCTCGGCTACGGCGGGGCGCTGACGCCGGTCGCAGTGGCAGGAGCTGCGGTCGTCTTCCTCTTTGGCGTGGCGGGCGAGCTCCTTGTCGGCCTGCGTTCGACAGGCGACTGGAAGACCACGGCGTCCGTGTTGGGAAGGAATGGTGCGGTGAGGCTCGTCAACATAATGTCCTTTTCGTTGATCGTGCTGGGGTCATTCATCTTCTCGCAGGTCGTCGACTTTCCGCTGAGGTTGGCGGGCGTCGGGGTACCGGTGCCCTTGCTCATCGGTCTCGCCATAGCAGTCTTCATCTCACAGCCCGTCTCTCTTGGGAAGAGCTGGAGCGCAGCCCTATCGGTACGCAGGAGAGAGGTCCTCGTCATCGTTATCATCGTCATGATGCTAGTCGGAATACCGGCTCTCACGAGGGTGAACATTACCCGGGAAGCGCCTGGCCCGAACTACGTCGCTGACGTCTCGATGCAGCTCTACGTAACGGGGCCGCACTCCTGGGACGGTCAGTGGATCGTGTTCGACTATCAGGGACCCGGGAACTACTACTACATCCTGCTGCACACGAACGGCACGCTGGAGCTCTCACGGTACCTGAACGGGACGGCTCATGTGGGGTTGGCCACGGCCCAGACCGGCCTTTCGCCCTTCGACAGTCAGAACTACCAGATCACGGTCGACGACGGCACCCTGCGGGTGGCGATAGACGGCCACACCTACATCAGCGGTCCAATACAGGGTCAGGGAGGGGAGGTGCGCGTGTCGCAGTTCATCCCGCGGCCTAACTACTGGGTCGTGGGGGTGACCAGGTTCACCGTCACCGGGTTGAGCTCGTGACGTGCTGTTCGATCCCGGCGTCGGCCTTCTCCAGGAGTTCGCTGAGCGGCTTGACGGAGACCCGGCCATCGACCATGGTCACCATGTCCCCCATGGAGATGCACTTCTCCGCGAGCTCGTCGAACCCGAAGCCGGCCGAGGCCTCGTCCACGTCCCGGACCTTCATCCTGGTTCGCGGGTGTCTCGAGATGATCGCGCAGCAGTCCTTGTACTCCTTCAGGGAGACCTCGTAGGTGCCCACGAGCCTAGAGAGACGGACGATCTCGTCCTTGTCGTATCCGAGCAGCGGTCTCAGTGTGGGGACCGAGCTTCCGCTGTCGATGCACACCATGTTCTGGAGGGTCTGCGACGCGACCTGCGCCAGGTTGTCGCCGGTCGAGACGGCGGGGCAGCCTAGCCGCGGAGCCAGCCTCTCGGCGACCATGCGCATGAAGCGGCGGAAGACGACGGGCTCGAACTCGGAAGGAAGGTCGGTCGTCGCGAGCTGGTACGGAGCAAACGGTATGAGAACGAGGTCGGAATCGCCGCCGAACCTTGCGAGAGTCCGGACCAGCTCGACCATCTTGCTCTGAAGGACCGCCTCCGACGTCGGCGCGAGATAGAAATGAAGGTAGGTCGGTCTGCATCCCCGCTTCATCATCAGCCAAGCGGCCACCGGAGAGTCGATGCCTCCGGAGAGAAGGTGGAGCACCCTGCCGCTCACCCCCACCGGCAGTCCCGCGAGGCCCCTCACGCGCTCGGTATAGACAAGGGCGCGGTCCCGGAGAACGTCGACGTAGACCGTGACGCCGGGATTGTGAAGGTCGACGGTCAGTCCCAGTGCGCCGATGATGTCTTCGCCCAGTTTCTTCGCGAGGTCCTGAGACCCCATGGGGAACGACTTGTCCGACCTCCTGGCGCTCACCCTAAAGGAGTCCCCCCACTGTCGGGCGCCCAGCACCCTCAGACATGTCTCGAGGATCTCAGGATACGAGAGGCTCGCCTTCTCGACCCTGGCGCACCACACTACACCGAAGACCTCCGAGAGCCTCTTCGTTGCCTGGGAGGCGTCCTGCTCGGCCAGGTTGACGAAGAGCCGCTGGTCGAGTTTGAAGACGCGCGGGCTCTCAAGACCCCGGAGCGAGCGGCGTACGCTCTGCTCGAGGAACTTCTCGAAGACAGGCCTGTTTGCTCCCTTCGTCCCAATCTCCCCGTAGTGGACCACGACCAGGGACGACAATTCGGTCGCACAGAGGGGCGCATGTATAAAAGCTGAGGAAGGTCGCCCGAAGGCGAACACGGTTGGACGACGGGCTTGGCAAGGTCGACCGGGACTTCCTCGGACGTGTGCTCGTCCGCAACCTCGGGGCGAGGAATCCGGCCGTCATCGTCGGTCCTTCGCTGGGGCTTGACAACGCCGTCATATCCATAGGCTCCGGAAGGGTGATGGTGGTAACGACGGACCCGCTGTCGATCATCCCCTCGGTGGGTATGGAAGACTCGGCGTGGCTATCCGTGCATGAGGTAGCTTCCGACCTGGCCACGAGCGGCGTGGCGCCGGAATTCGCGGTCATGGACTACAACCTGCCGCCCTCGCTCGAGATGGACGATTTCGAACGGTACGTCAAGGCGGTGGGCAGAGAGTGCTCCAAGCTCGGGATTTCGATTATCGCAGGCCACACGGGGAGGTATCCCGGCGTCGACTTCTCCATTGTCGGCGGCGGGATGATGATGGGCACGGCAGACGAGAGGGGGTACGTCACGCCGACGATGGTGCAGGAGGGAGACGAGGTGATCATGACCAAGGGTTCCGCAATCGAGGCGACCGCGGTTCTCGCAAGGGCGTTCCCGGAGACTGTCGAGAAGAGACTCGGAGCGGACGTCGTCAGAGAGGCGCAGGGCTACTTCCGGATGTGTTCCACTGTGCAGGACTCCCTAGCCGCAGGCTCCGTGGGACTGAGGTCCGGGGGCGTCACGTCGATGCACGATGCGACTGAGGGAGGGGTGCTGGGGGCTCTCTACGAACTGGCGCAGTCGAGCAGGAGGGCGCTCGAGGTCGATAGAGCCCAAGTCATCGTGTCGGAGGTCAGCCGGCGCGTGTGTTCCATGTTCGGACTCGACCCCCTGCTGACCATCAGCGAGGGGACCCTGCTGGTCACCTGCAGACCGGGACGCTCCGCTGATGTACTAGGGAAGCTGGCCGGGAGGAAGATCCCGGCGGCCGTCATCGGCAAGGCTGGCAGAGGAGGCCGAGGGAAGCTCACCATCCTAGCCGATGGAAAATCGAGCGAATATGTCCCGCCGAAGACCGACCCCTACTGGAGAGCGTACTCGGGAGGCCTCGAAAGAGGCTGGAAATGACGTCTGCAAACGGTTTTCAATCGGGCCACAAAGGACCGGCTCCTTGAGCAAGCGAAAGTCCTTCCATCTTCCCGGTTCCTACCGTCATTTCCTGCCAGACAAGGAATTCAGGACCGAGAGCATCAGGATCGAGCTGAGGGTTGACCCGGAGCAGAAGAGCATATCCGGCAGCTGCACGCTGAAGGTCGAGACCCTGCTCGACGGGCTGGCCGCGATAAAGCTCCACGCCTCCGACATGCACATCAGCGATGTGCGACTGGACGGGGACGTCGCTCGCTTCGACCACGACGGAAGTGTTCTCTCCGTGAGGGCAGATGCACCTCTGAAGGCCTCGCCCCACGAGGTCGTAGTCCACTACTCCGCGAGGCCGACACGTGGTGTCTACTTCGTGCACCCGGACGAGGCCTACCCCGACAAGCCGGTCCAGGTCTGGACCCAGAGCGAGTCCGAGGCCGCACGCTGCTGGTTCCCGTGCCACGACCACCCGGACAGCAAGGCCGTAACGGAGACGATAATCGAGGCCCCGGACGGCTATCAGGTGATCTCGACCGGGAAGCTAGTCTCGAAGACCAGCTCGGGTGGGTGGACCGCCCACACGTGGATAGAGGGGGCGCCGCACTCGACGTATCTGGACTCTTTCGTTGTGGGGAAGTTCGTGGAGACCAAGGACGAGGCCGAGGGGGTGCCTCTGCAGTACTACTCGCCCGCAGCGAAGGACAAGGACACGGTGCGGTACTTCGGGCTGACGCCGGAGATGATGCGCTTCTTCGTGGAGGTGACCGGATACAGATACCCGTTCGAGAAGTACGCGCAGGTCGCGGTCCACGATTACATCTACGGAGGGATGGAGAACATCAGCGCCACGACGATGACCGACGCGAGGTATCCGGACGAGAGGTCGGAGGAGGATTACGCCGCGCGCTATTCGAGGCCCGACAGGACCCACATAGAGCTAGTCGCGCACGAGCTTGCGCACTCGTGGTTCGGCGACCTGGTGACGGAGAAGGAATGGTCTCACGCCTGGCTCAACGAGGGGTTCGCGACCTACTTCGAGGCGCTCTATCAGGAGAGGAAGTTCGGCAAAGACGAGTTCAGGCAGAACATGCAGTTCAAGGCCGCCACCTACTTCGAGGAGGACACCGAGAGGTACCGAAGGGCGATCGTAGATGACAACTATCTCTTCGCCGACGACCTCTTCGACGGCCACCTCTACGAAAAGGGCGCATGGATGCTCCATCAGCTGAGGTATCGCCTGGGGGACGACGCCTTCTTCAGAGGTGTGAAGGAGTACATCAGACGGTTCGCGTTCAAGAACCCGGACACCCACGACTTCATGAGGGTCATGGAGGACGTTACAGGCGTTTCCCTGGAGAGCTACTTCGAACAATCGTTCCACAAGGCAGGGCATCCGGAGATAGAGGCAGAATACTCGTGGGACGGGGAGACGAACACGGCGCGCGTCTCGATCGCGCAGACGCAGACGTTAGACGAACTTACGCCGGTCTTCCAGTTCCCCTGTGACCTCGTCTTCTACACCGAAAGGGGAAGAGAGAGGAAGAGGGTCTGGGTCCGTGGACAGAAAGAGTCGTTCAGCTTCGAGCTGCCCTCGCAACCCACGATAGTGGAGCTGGACCCCGAAGGCTGGCTCCTGAAGAAGCTGAACTTCAAGAAGAGCAGGTCGCTGCTCGTCAGCCAGCTCGAGTCAAGCCTCGACGCCCTGAGCAGGAAGGACGCTGCGGAGGCTCTCGCTTCGTTCAGGGAGGAGGCCGTGGTCGACATCCTGAGAAAGGCAGCTACGAGGGAGCAGCACTGGTCGGTGCGCGCCGGGGCGGTGAGGTCGGTCGGAAAGGTCGGAGGGAAGCACGCCCTCGAAGCCCTCCTCGAGCTTCGCTCGACCAAGAACAGGCGTGTGAGGCGGGCGGTGATAGCCGCACTTGGCGAGTCCAAGGGCGACGACCGTGTGCAGTCGGTGCTCCGGGAGGCTCTCTTCCGCGATGACAGCCCCTATGTGCAGTGCGAAGCCGCGCTATCTCTAGCAAAATCCGGCGCAGCCGACGTCATCAAGGTCCTCCGCGACGCGATGCAGCTCCCGTCCCCAGAGCACGGGCTGACCGAGGCGTGTCTGGAGGCGCTGGGGGTCACAAAGTCGGACGAGGTCCGCGAGACGCTGAGGACGAGCCTGCCGTACGGTAAGCCCACGCGGGTGAGGGTGGGCGCCCTGAAGGGGTACGCCAAACTGGGTTCGCTCCAGGAAGCGGAGGTCCCGGCCCTTAAGGAGGTCGCGCTCAACGACAAGGACTACGTCGTGAGGAACCAGGTGCTTACCACAGTGGCGGAACTTCACGACACCAGGTTCAAGGAGACGCTCGCGCAGGTCGCGGAGCACGACCCAGACTACAGGAACAGGAGAAAGGCCGTGGAGGCACTGCTCGACATGGACTCCTCCTCTCCGGATGGAGGCATCGCTTCCCTCAAGGAGGAGGTCGAGAAGCTCAAGGAGGAGAACGCGGAGGTCAAGGACAGGCTGTCGCGCCAGCAACCCGCGAGCGGCTAGAGAATCTTCAGCAGGTCGGAGAGGGAATCGAGCACGTAGTCGCAACCCTCCTCCCTCAATCTCTCGTGCGTGTATCGTCCGCTCACCACGGACGCTATCCTCAGGTCCGCCGCCCTAGCGGCCCGCACGTCGATGACGCTGTCCCCCACGTACAGAAGCTGCTCGCGTGGCAGCCCCATCATGGACACCGCCTTCAGCATGCCGTCCGCCCTCGGCTTCATGGCTGGTACCTCGTCCCGACTCAGGGTGAAATCGAAGTATTCGTACAGCCCGTGCTTTCGCAGCAGCCAGTCGGACGGGGCCCTACCGCTGTTGGTCAGCGTCGCCAGCTTGACAGAGCTCGACCTCAGCTTCGCGAGGACGTTTACGGTGTCATGAATCGGCTCGGCCTGCGCGTTCCAGTCCATCTCGAGCTCGTCGAGAGCCCTGTTGAGGGTCGCCTTCACGGATTCGAAATCGACCTTAACCGCACCGCTCTCGACCTGGAGCTTCGCCCGGTCGATGATGTCCTGAGTGTACATGTTGCCCTCGCCCATGAACGAGACGTCGAAGCCCAGCCGGGAGAGCTCCCTCGAGGTGGTCGACCTCAGGCGAGCGCCATCGACCTTCAGGCTGACGAGGGTCCCGTCTACGTCGAATATCAGCCCTCGAATCAATCGTCAAGCACCTAGATTTTGTCTTTTGCGAACAGGATGAGGATCGCGACGCCTGCTATACCGAGCGCGGCGGCCAGTATGGCGAGCGCATCGAGCGTGCTAGGACCCAACACCAGGGGCGATAGGAGCATCTTGTGTTGACGCTTCTACCGCCAAGCAAATTAAGCGTTTCTGACGTTTTCCAGGGCGCGTGACATTCTTTTATCTCGGTGTTTGGTGGCGGGACCAATGGAGAGCGTGGAGGGCGGAGAGTCTGCGGACCTCCCCATCGGGGACGTGCCGGTCGAGAAAGACAACCTGACGATCTACGGTTTCACGTTCGAGTATCCGAAGACCCGCAAGCTTGAGTTCAACCCCAAGTTCAAGAGAACGGACGGCGACGTGGCCGTCAAGTCTCCGGAGAAGGCGGTCGTCTTCGTCTCGTGGGGGGAGCTGGAACGGGTCATCAAGAAGGCGCCCACGATAGAGGCCCACGCGAAGTTCAGCCTGGAGCGGGTCAAGAAGAGCGTCCAGGGGAAGATGACATCGGTCGACCACAGGGTGATGGATGTGAACGGCCACAGGGCCGAGTACAACGACGTTAAGATCCTGGTTCCGAGGAGGGGGCTCCTGGGGAAGGGGACCGAGCAGCAGGTCACCTCGGTGCACGTCCACTGCGACAGGACCGGGCGCTACTTTGTGATATACACGACCTCCACTCCGAATAACGTCAAGGACCAGCAGAGGACGCTGCAGGGAATCGTCGAGACGCTGCGCTGCCACTAGTGCAAAGATAGAAATAACGAAGGTGGCGCTAACGATCGCAGGATGATTGCAGAGACCCACAAGGATCTGGCCAGTTTCTCGGTTGGTGAGGCCAGAAGACTCGGAGCGAGCTACGCCGAGGCTCGGATGCACGGAAGCGTAGGCTCGGGCTTCATGCTGAAGAACGGCGAACCGCAGCCGTCCGTGATGGGGGACAGTTTCGGGATGGGGATAAGGGTGATCCTTAGGGGCGCGCTGGCCTTCGGTGCCACCAACACGCTCGAAAGGTCGGCCGTAAGGGCGCTGACGGAGCAGACGGTCAGGATGCCGAAGGGTTCGGCGGGGCTCGTCAAGAAGAAGGTAAGGCTCGAGGACGAGCCGACCGTGCACGCCAAGGTGGTCGCACCCGAGAAGGAGAAG
>CAZAMW010000030.1:0-10795 GCA_964486265.1 uncultured Nitrosopumilales archaeon
TAGCGATTCCTCCCTCTAAGGGCATGTCATCCATGCGGGCGATTACGAGCGAACCTCCGTAAGCGACGAGGCCAGGCGATGGCGAAGGTGTCGAAGGAGTTGGATTTGACCTTGCTCACCCGTAAAAATTCGTCTCGCCAAGATTCGCGTCTCATCTCCAGCAAAGTGGAAATTTGTAGAAAACGCCTGCGGAGAGCGACTTGCGATCGGACATGCTCAATATTCCTTCCGTCCCTGCTTCGAGTCACAAATCGCCTGGGAAGGTGTGTTCAGACAGTAGAGGGCACAATACAGTCAGGGGACTCCCGAAACCGAAAATTCGCACAACTGCGCTTGGGCCACGGAGGCCACTTCTGGTCTCTTAGGTTCGCCGGTTCTCCCCTCGCCGGAGAATTCGTCCGGGCCTAATGAGCCCCATGGACTTGTATTTGGGTCAGGTTGCCGGCGTCACTGACGTGATAGAGATTGGTTCCTTACCAGCTGCAAACTTCTAGCCCTTTTCCACACGTAAGCTCCCGAGATTGACAAACAGGCACCCACGAGTATCAGAGATATACCGACTTCTAAAAATTGATGGACCTGCGCGATGATGATACAATTTGCTCCCCCAAAGCACCCGTATGAGTTACCATATAGAAAATGAGGATATAGATAGAAACCGACGCCGACTGTTACCGCAGTTACTCCTGCGATGAAAACAAACAGCGCTCTGACCGGGCTCACGTTAATTGAGCTATGGTTCGTTCTTGCAGAGCTTTTCATGGCAGGTTGACTCCCTCGAGCATTAGCAATCCCAGCTCCAATAACTCGTCCCGGCACTCGATACCCAGGTCAACGTGAACGTGCCGAGTGAGCCAATGGACCCAGTCTTCACATCCTGATAGTCGTTTCCAGCGCAGCCAGACAGAAGGTTATGGCTTTGGTTGGACATGTAGAAGCGGACATCATATCCGCTCGAGGTGTAGACGTTTAGGTAATTTACCGGCCCACTGCCGACGTACATTTGAGAGTCTGAGAACGTGACGGAACTGAATCCCGGCAGGGAGTCACAATCACCTGCGGTGATAATAGCATTGCAAAAGGGGGGATTCTCCAAGATGAAGTTACCATCAGTTGGATTTGTCAGGGAGGAGAACGATATTCCAGTCGTGTAACAGTATGGTTGACCGGAGGCAGCTTAGACATTGGAGGCGTGTCAAAGCACCATTGTTCATAAATTATGCACCATTATGACGAAGGATATGTTCGCCTACTGGATGCTGCCGTCCTTCAGCATCCCTCGAAGCGCGTCCTTCTGCTTGCCATTGAGGCTCTTCGGCACATAGACGCTAGTCTTGACGTACTCGTCGCCCTTGCCGAAACGCGAGAGGCGCGGCAGCCCCTTGCCCTTGACCTTGAAGGTCTGGCCCGGCTGCGTCCCCGCCGGTACCTCCAGCTTCACGTCGCCGTAGAGGGTCGGGACCCTCAGCTCCGTGCCAAGCATCGCCTCGACTGCGTTCAACTGCGCGCCGACGTAGACATCCGCACCGTCCCTCTTGAAGACGGGGTGTTCGGGTATCTCGACCGCGACGTAGAGGTCGCCGGGCGGCAGCCCGTTCTCTCCAGCCTCGCCCTCGCCCTTCATGCGGAACATGTGGCCGTCCTCGACGCCGGCGGGTATCTTGATGCTTATCTTCCTCGTCCTCCTTATCAGGCCTCTCCCCCTGCAGTCCCTGCACGGGCTCTCGACGATCGAGCCGCGGCCTCCGCACTTGCTGCACGTCTCGACCCGGATGAAGCGGGCAAACCCTGCGCTCTGAACCTTTTGCACCTGACCTGAGCCGCCGCACTGGCTGCAAGTCTTCACCGAGGTGCCCGGGGCGGCTCCGCTCCCGCCGCACGTCGGACACGACTCGGAGCGCGGTATCTCCATCTCCTTCGTGACGTCGCTCACTACCTCCTCCAGGCGCAGGGGTATCCTCACAGTAATGTCGTTACCGTGGGTGGGGTTCCTCCGACCCCCGCCGAACATCTGGTTGAGAATGTCGTCGAACCCTCCGAAGCCCGTGCCCCTGAAGACGTCGGAGAAGTCCGTCCCGCGGAAGATGTCCTCCTCCGAGCCGTACCTCTGGTAGACGCCCTCCCTGCCATGCGTGTCGTACTGCTTGCGCTTGTCGTCATCCGAGAGCACCGCGTATGCCTCCGAGATCTGCTTGAACCTCTCCTCCGCCTGTGGGTCCTTGTTGCGGTCGGGGTGATACTGGAGGGCGAGCTTGCGATAGGCTGACTTGATATCCTCCTTCGATGCTCCCTTCGGGACGCCCAGGACGTCGTAGAAGTTCCCGGAGGAAGCGCTGCTCATCTGGAGGGGCGCCTACTGCTTCTTCTCGTCGTCAACGACCTTGTAGTCTGCGTCTGTGACGTTCTCAGTTCCGGGCGTACCCGATGGTCCCTGTGCCGGCCCGGCACCCGGAGGCGCCTGACCCTGCGTGGCCTGCGTCTCCTGGGCCGCCTGCTGGTAGACCGCCGTGCCCACTTCCTGGAGGATCTTTCGGAGGCTGTCGGACCTGGACTTGATGTCGGCCATGTTCTTGCTCTCGATCGCCTTCCTCAGCTCCTTGGCCGCGTCGTCGATCTTGGCGGTGTTCTCCTGAGTGATCTTCCCGGCGAGGTCGGTCTTCGTCTTCTCGGCCGTGTAGAGCATCGAGTCAGCGTCGTTGAGCAGCCGGGCCTCTTCCATCTTCTTCTTGTCCTGCTCGGCGTACTGTTCGGCGTCCTTCACCAGCTTCTCCTTCTCGTCCTTTGAGAGCTTCGTCGCTGCGCTGATGGTGATCTTGGCTTCCTTGCCGGTGCCGATGTCTCTGGCCGAGACGTTCAGTATGCCGTTCGCGTCGATCTCAAAGGTGACCTCGACCTGTGGCACTCCGCGCGGCGCTGGAGGGATGCCCGTGAGGTTGAAGTTCCCCAAGGAGACGTTGTCGGCGGCCATCGAGCGCTCACCCTGGAGCACGTGGATGGTTACCGCTGTCTGGAAGTCGGCCGCTGTGGTGAAGGTCTGCTTCGCCTTGGTGGGTATCGTAGTGTTCTTCTCCACGACGTGGGTCATTATCCCGCCCAGCGTCTCTACCCCTAGCGAGAGGGGTGTCACGTCGAGGAGGAGTATGTCCTTAACCTCTCCTGCTAGGACGCCTCCCTGTATCGCCGCGCCGATGGCGACGGCCTCCATCGGGTCGACCCCCCTCTCGGCGGGCTTGCCCACGATGTCCTCGACCGTCTTGCGGACGAGCGGCATGCGCGTCATGCCTCCGATGAGTATGACCTTCTGGATGTCCTTGACCTCGAGCTTCGCGTCCTGGATGACCTTCTTGATTGGAGTCTCTATCATGGTGACGAAGGGTCTCGCCAGGTCCTCGAGCTTCGCCCTCGTCAGCGTATAGTGGAGGTTCTTGGCGCCCGTCGAGTCGCTGGCGACGAAGGGAAGGTCGATGTCGGTGGTTATGACGTTGGAGAGCTCTATCTTCGCGCGCTCCGCCGCCTCTTTGAGCCGGGCCATCGCTGTCTTGTCGTTCTTGAGGTCGATCCCGGTCTTGGAACGGAAGTCGTCGAGGAGAAGGTTGACGATCGCATAGTCGACGTCGGCCCCTCCAGTCTGCGTGTCTCCGCTGGTCGCGAGCACCTGGAAGACGCCCTGGCCGAACTCCATGACCGTGACGTCGTGAGTGCCACCTCCGAAGCTGAAGACGAGGACCTTCATCTCCTTCTCAGTCTTGTCGAGGCCGAACGCGAGACACGCGGCGGTCGGCTCGTTTATGATCCGGACCACTTCGAGACCCGCTATCTCGCCGGCGTCCTTGGTCGCCTGTCTCTGGTTGTCGTTGAAGTGGGCGGGGACCGTGATCACCGCCTTCTTGACCGGGTATCCGAGGAATGTCTCGGCGTCCTTCTTGATCTTCTGGAGAACGAACGAGCTGACCTGCTGCGGTGTGAACTCCTTGCCCTGGATGCGGACCGTGTAGTCGGTCCCCATCTTCCTCTTTATCTCGAATACCGTTCCTTCGGGGTTCGCGACCACCTGCCTCTTCGCCGGCTCTCCGACCAGCAGCGTCCCGTCTGCGGTGAAGGCGACTACCGAGGGGAACATCTTCCCCGCGGCCGTCGGTCCTTCGGCGCTCGGTATCACTACCGGGCGTCCGGCTTCCAGTACGGCAGCGGCCGAATTGGTCGTGCCCAGGTCGATTCCTATTATCTTCTCACGAGGTGTGCTCATTGTTTTCACCGATAGTCTTGACGGCCGTCTCCACCCTAACCATGCTCGGCCTTAACACCTTATCTTTCAGAGTGTATCCCTTTCTGATCTCGCCGATGACCATGTCCTGCTGGTTGGTCTGCCCGTCGACGCGCTCCACGGCTTCGTGGAGCGTCGGGTCGAAGGGGCGTCCCACGGCCTCGATCGGCTTCAGACCATCCGACTGCAGCGCCGAGACGAGGTTCTTCTGGACCATCGAAATACCCTCCAGCATCCCGGAGACGCCGGCCTTCTCACCGGTGGACAGCGCGAGCTCGAGGTCGTCGAGCACTGGGAGCAGCCTCCGGATGAGCGAACTCGTGGAGAAGTCCTCGATCTCGCGTATCTCCCTGTCCACGCGCTTTCGGTAGTTCTCAAAGTCGGCCTGCAGGTACTTCAGCTGTGCGAGGTAGTCCTCCCCCCTGGTTCTCTCCTGGTCGATGAGCTTCTGCGCTTTGTCGAGGTCGGCCTCCAAGTCGGAACGGCGGACCGACTCGAGCCTGGCCTTCATATCGAGAAGCTCCTCGTTCTTCCTTGCCAGCTCGGCCTTGAGACTAGCCGCGTCGTCCCCGTCTCCTGCCCGGCTGGGCTCTTCCTGCATCAATCCCGTCCTCCCGTCCCGGTGATCGAAATGTAAGCTCTGGCCTTCACGCCAATCACTATACAACAGACAGTTGTATACTAATAAATTTTCCTGCTGTTCGACCCGAGGAAGCCTTAACACGCCCCTCCTCGCGGTCGAGCCAGTTTGCGAGAAGAGCAGCTCAGGGAGCGACTGCTGAGGTTCGAGAGGGAGAGCAGGTACCTGAAGAAAGACTCGAACGAGCGCAAGGTCTTCGAGGAGGTCTTCGACCGGGCCACCCTCTGGGCAATCGACCACCTCCTCAGCAGCGGCCAGCTGGACTACCTCAACGGCGTCGTGAACGCGGGGAAGGAGGCGAGGGTCTACTGGGGAGTGGCACCGGACGGAAGCGCTCGTGCGGTGAAGATCTATCTTACGGCCTCAGCCGAGTTCAAGAAAAGGCTGAGGTACGTCGCGGGTGACAGGAGGTTCAACAAGATCCCTAGCACGTCAAGGGGGATAGCGGAGCTCTGGGTGCAGAAGGAGTTCAAGAACCTGCAGCTTGCCCAGAAGGCGGAGGTCAGGGTGCCCACGCCGTACGCGTTCAACGAGAACGTCCTGGTAATGGAGTACATAGGCGAGCCTCCGGCGCCGGCGCCAAGGTTCATCGACACCGAGGTGGGTGAGGCAGACTACCGGTGGACGATGGAGATGGTGGAGAAGCTGTACAGGAAGGCGCAGCTGGTGCACGCCGACCTGTCCGAGTACAACGTGTTCAAGTTCGAGAAGGAATGCGTGCTCTTCGACCTGGGCTCGGCGGTCTTGACCACCCACCCCGAAGCTAGGGAGCTCCTCCTGAGGGACGTCGCCAACATGGTGAGGTTTTTCAAGAGGAGGGGAATCTTTGAGGAGCGGGCCGAGGAGATAGTGGAGAGGATAGTTTCGTGAGTTTTGAGCAGGTGGTCAGGGTCCCGCTCGACCGGGTCGCCGCGGTGATTGGCAAGGGTGGAGAGTCGAAGAAGCAGCTCGAGGAGAGCTGCCACGTCTCCCTGGAGGTAGACGGCGAGACCGGCGAGGTCACGGTCAGGTCCAGCTCGCCCGAGGAGGGCGACCCCTTCAAGGCGCTGACGGTCGTGGAGGCGATAGGGAGGGGGTTCTCGCCGCAGAGGGCGCTCCGCCTCCTTGAGGCCGAGACCGTCCTGGAGGTCATGGACCTCCGGGACTTTGGGAAGAGCGACAACAGCCTGGAGAGGATACGCGGCAGGATAATCGGGCTGAAGGGCAAGTCGAGGCGGGTCATCGAGGAGCTGACCAAGTGTCAGGTCTCGGTCTACGGGAGGACCGTCGCCATCATAGGTGATGTCTCCGAGGCGAAGCTCGCGAAGGAAGCTATCTCGATGCTGGCGTCGGGGAGCCGTCACCGTTCTGTCTACAACATGCTCCAGCGGGCGAGGACCAAGAGGAAGATGGACCGGATGCTCCTGTGGGAAGACCAGTCCCCCGAAGTCGGGACGGACGAGTAGCCGACTAGTGGCTCTTCAGGAGCTGTAGCTTCTCGGGGAGGTACTTGTCGACTATGTAGCTGAGGCCGTACCTCGAGAACGCCTCCTGCTCGCTCTTCTTCTTGATCTTCAGGAAGGTGTCCAGCTCGTCGTGCCACATCTTATCCTTGTATCGGGGGTCGGCTTTGAGCTCGTAGAGCCTCTTGATGTCTATCTCTGTCAGAGGGTCGGAGGGTAACTTGTACTTGACAATGTCAGAGGCCCAAACGCCCAGCCAGACAGCTGATGGGGTCGTGAGGTCCCGGAGGTGGGCGGCGTTCGCTGAGTTGTGGAGAAGGAGACCGGCTCTGCCACCGATGAACCTCTCGACTCCTGGCACGGATACGTCGTACACGTACTCGTCGATGTCGGGTGTTGTCTCTATCTTCGCTATCGGGTCGAAGCCGATGTCACTGTTCACCAAGCGCAGGAGCTCCTCCACTTTGGCGCGAGCCTTCGGCGACGGCGGCCTCTGTTCGCACGCCAGGAGATGCTCGAGCGTCTCGGAGAGGTGGGCCCTGTTAATCCCTCCCTCCTGCCCGTTCTGGAGGACCTCGCAGACCCTCCGATAGGTCTGCTTATGACTCATCCCGTGATACTGGTGTTTCACTATCTCCAGCTTCATGGACGCCAATCCAGAGGCAATTACCGGGAACGACTTTGGCATCAAGTATGAACTACGACGAGCCGAGGCGACGTACTCCACTATCACGCTCCCGTCGTCGTCGTGGAGGATGGTCTGGGTGAGCTTCCCGACCTCCGACCTGCCCGAGACGATGGCGGCGCAGCCGTCTAGTCCGATGGAAGCGGTTACGCCTATTTGGGCCATCAGGTAGACCAAGCCGGTTATGAGGCCCGGGTTCTTCATCTTCCAGACGAGGCCGCCGGAGTTCGTGATGTAGCCATCCCCGAAGCACCCTTTGAGGAATTCCAGGACGTATTCCCTCTCGACCGCAAGCATAAGGTCGGGGATTCTCTTCTTGGCGAAGCCGGACCCACACAGGTTCAGGAACAGGAGGCCTGTCGGAGTTCCGCCGAACCGGAGCTCCACGCCGTTTCCCTTTTCGTCGACGTACCGGGAGACCTTCGCCCTCGGAAAGACAGAGCGGATGCAATGCTCCGCGTCGTCTACGACGTCGGGTTCGTGCAAACCGAATGACAGGACGACAGCCCGGGGAGTCCCGTTGGGCTTCTCCACCCTGCCTTCGGAGATGTAGTATCCGAGAAGCCGGGCGAAGTCCTTCGACAGCCAGATTCTCGCCGGACACATATCTGGCGACTTGTTGTTCCTGACGCGGATAAAGGAGGTGGAAGAATGGCCGGCGATCTTGGGTCGTCTCCTTCCTGCCGATAGAGTCTCGAGCCTTCTCCGTTTGTGGTATCTGGATTCTTCATGTTCCATGTGCACGTAAAGCTGCGGTAACTCGGTCTTCTCCTTCCCTTGGCTCAGCCCATCGACAACATCGACGAGTGCAGCGGGCCGCTTGCGCGAGGAAGAATCTCGCTGCATGACGAGAAGGTCGCCCACAACCAGGCTCTCCGTCTGCGCGGAGAGGATCTTTCCGTTCTTCAGCACGAAGACGCTGTGGTTTGGCGTGACGGCCACCTCCCTGCCGCTCTCCGTCAGTAGCTTGAAGAGGGGGCCCCTGTATCGATGTCTTATCGCCGACGTGAGGGGCTTGAAGACGACCTTGTTCGACTCGTCAACCGTGAGGGTTTCGTACGGGACGCCACTGCAGATTTCGTTCCCGAATGAGTCGTTGAAGAAGCCGTATCTGTCGACGCACTCGTCCACGAACTCGCCGATCTTCCTCAGCTCTACATTTCCCCTGCTGTCCTTGATGACGACGGGCTCGTCCCGCTGGACGGACCCGGATTTTATCACCATGGCGATGTGGGCGCCCCAGGGGTCGGCATCGCAAAGTATCCCTATCGGCAGCTTGAGCTCTTCGTGTAGTCTTCTGAGGATGTATCGCGTGGAGCGCGGCGGCTGCCCCGCGGTGTTGATGAGGATGGCCTTGTACTTCTCGTGCACCTTCTCCTCGATGAACCTCGTGAAGAGACCGCCCTTCTCGATTGCGAGCACCATCTCGGCGTCGGTGTCCCTGAACTCCGCGGTGGTCAGGGCCGGGCCGATCATCATACCGTCTGGGTGGGACGAGAGGTCGAGCTTCTTCCCCTCGTACCCTCTCACCGTGTACTCGACCGTGAGATTCCCGAAGATCGCGCTCCTCTCCTCCGGGTAGACGTTGAACTCCTCCCTTGCGGACTCGAGGAGCACCTCCAGGTCGGTAATCAGCTCGTCGGATTCCGCCTGGTCCATGAACTCCACGTTGAAGGCCTGCGCCGAGTAGTAGACGTCTCTGAGCGTAGAGGTCCTCTTCTCCTCGACGAGCTTCTTGGAGAAGAAGGCGAGCCAGAGCAGTTGCGTGAACGGCCTGATGTGCTTGATGTTGCCCGCCGAGCGCCTCACCGTGCTGTTGCCGAGGATGAACTGCTGGAGCTTCTTGTCGTAGACGATGTTGCGTACGGAGCGGCTTGCGAAGTTGACCGCCGGGAAGCGGCCGGCGTCAAGGTCGTCGTAGACGTTCTGGCCGAGGCCCTTGAGGGCCTTCTCGACCTTGTCCTTCCTGGCCTCAGCGGTAGTCTTCGATCGTGGTCTGCTCAATTATCTTGTCACCTTGAATCGTCTTCCCGGCCTCCTCCGCCGCCTCCTGCTTGACCTCCTCGGCCTCTTCCTGCTCCTCACGGATGAGCTGCTTGTACCGGGGCTCCTTCTTCAGCCCCGCCAGGCCGGCTGAGAACTGCGCGATGAGCGGGAGGTACTTGGCGTAGATGTTCATCTTGCGCTGAGACGCCTCCATGCTCCCCTTCTTCGAGAGGAATACGCTCAGGCGCCTCAGGGCCTCCCTGACTCCGTTTCTTATCTCGGCCTCGATCTCGGGGCGGTCCGCGATGTACTCCTTCCCCACTGTCTTGTAGGGTACCTTTGTTGAACAGATGTGGGTGATGACGGCTATGGGCGCCTCGTCGGGGACGTGATAGCGCCTCCAGTCTATCTCTTCGTTGACCACCTTGAAGGAGACATCGTTGCTCTCGTCGTAGAGGAGCGGTATGCGGTTAGCGAACCTGAATAGCTTCCTCCCGGGCTCGAGCACCTTGCCCCCGTAGACCAGGCCCACCTCGACGAGGAACGGAAAACCGGAGTACGAGGAAGGAGGCCTCAGCACAACGGTAGAGAACTCTGGTAGCAGCTCCTTGATTATGCCGGTCGTGAGTATCTGCTCGCCTACTGGGGAGAGGCAGGAGGCGTCGGGTGGGAGGAACTCTGGGTATCGCTGCAGGGCGTCGACCACCTTCACTATCTGCTCGTTGGAGAGCTTCTCGGGGGCTATCTTTCCGTCGACGCCGGCGAACTGCAGGAACTTCTTCGCATTGGTCTCACCGACGCGATGGAAGTGCTTGTTCCCCATGAACCTGAGCATGTTCTTCTCCTCGGTGATTTTGATCATCCGTTTCAGGGCCTCGACGTCCACTCCGTGCGGGTGGGGAAGCGTCTCCTTGGGCGCGGAAGGCATAGACTCGGTCGCCCTCTCATAGGTGGTTATCCTGCCTATCGGGTCCACGAATGTGAGGTTGGCGTAGCTCCCGACCAGCGCGGTCTGTTTGAAGTATTCGTTGATCTTTTGGGCGGAGCGGGTGAAGTCTCCCTCCAGTATCACGTCGACCCTCGTCCCGGTCTTGCCGGCTCCCTCTTCGGTGTCCTTCCTCAGAATGATGGGCTTGTTCTCTGAGATGTCTATCAGCATCTCGAAGATGTGCCTGCTCTTGCCATCAGTCGAGGTCGTGATCTTCACGGGCCTGTTGGTGGTGATCTGCCCGTAGAGGATCGCCATAGTCCCTCCCATGCCGAACATTCCTCTCGACTGCCTGAGGACGTACTTCGAGCCGTAGAAGACCTTCCCGAAGGCGCGGGGGACGTGGTGCGGGTCGACGCCGGGGCCGTTGTCTGCGACCGTCACCCTGTAGGCCTTTGGCTCCTGGTTGAGGTTTTCCGCGGAAGGGTCGTTGGGTACTATCCTGACGTAGACGTCCGGGAGCATCCCGGCGAGCTCCGCCGCGTCGAGTGAGTTTTCCACCAACTCCCTCACGGCCATGTAGAGGGCCCTTGCAGGGTTGGTGAAGCCAGCCAGGTCACGGTTCCTGTAGAAAGAATTCAGACGGACTTATCTCAGAGAAAGTAACCAATCTGATCAATCACCTCCAGAAACCCTGCTCCGAGACCGTGCGCATCCCGATTCCTGAGCCGCAATCCGCCCGGCGCGTGGAGTGCGGACCAGTTTGAGGGAGACCGCGGGAAAAATCGTCAAACTTGCTCTACCACCAATGTAGCTACTCTCGACCTCGGTTGCTTGGCAAAGTTAGGTT
>CAZAMW010000031.1:0-10750 GCA_964486265.1 uncultured Nitrosopumilales archaeon
CGTTCTCCCTAAGCCCCGCTGCAGGGGCCCAGGGAGAGTTCGCCGGGGTCCTGATGATGAGGAAGTATCTCTCCGACCAGGGGAGGGCCGACAAGGACGAGATACTCGTCCCGGACTCGGCGCACGGGACCAACCCGGCGAGCGCGGCGATGGCCGGCTTCAGGGTGGTCAAGGTGCCCTCCGACCAGAGAGGGCTCGTAAGCCCCGAGCAGGTCAGCAAAGTCATCTCACCGAAGACCGCCGGGATGATGCTCACCGTCCCGAACACACTCGGGCTCTTCGAGAGCGACGTCGGCAAGATAGCGTCGATGATACACGACGCGGGGGGGTTGATGTACTACGACGGGGCCAACATGAACGCTCTGCTGGGCAAGGCCCGCCCCGGTGACATGGGATTCGACGTGGTCCACCTCAACCTGCACAAGACGTTCGCGACGCCTCACGGCGGAGGAGGACCGGGCGCCGGTCCGGTTGGAGTCGGAGAGAAGCTGCAGGAGTACCTCCCTGTGCCGGTCGTAACCAGGTCGGGCGACGCGTACCGCCTGGACTACGGCGTGCCTCGAACGATAGGTCGTCTGAAGGGGAGCTACGCAAATTCCGCAATCCTCCTCAGGGCATATTGCTACATCCGTCTGCTCGGCTCGGGAGGGCTCGACAACGTATCGAGCCTTTCCGTCCTCGCCGCGAACTACCTCCTCTCCAAGCTCAACCCAGAGGCATACGCTCTCCTTCAAGGCAAAGGCCTAAGAAGGAAGCATGAGGCGATTGTCTCCGTGAGGGGCACGATGGGCGGGGGTGCGATGAAGGTGGCGAAGGGACTGCTCGACTACGGAGTCCACTCGCCGACCGTCTACTTCCCACTCACGGTCGAGGAGGCCCTCATGATAGAGCCGACCGAGACCGAGACGCTCGAGGCGCTGGACGAATACGCCGAGCTCCTGAACGGCCTCTACGAGAGGTTGCAGCGGGGCGAGCTCGATAACGAGCCGCAGAACACCGCGGTGGGGAGGATAGACGAGGCCAAGGCCTCGCATCCTCTGTCTCTGAAGGTGAAGTGGTAGGAAGATTGCGATGACCGAAGAACTAGCGACGGCCGCGAAGGACGTGGTGTACGAGCTCGTCGAGGATGAGACGGGGAGGAAGCTGGGAGAGCTCAACACGGTCACGGAGGTCTTCGAGGTCACGCCGGGCGTCGTCAAGGTCCGGTTCACGCCCCTCTCCGCCTACAGCCCGACCGCCGTCGACCTCGGCAAGCGGATAAGGACTGCCGCGGAGGGCGTCACAGGTGTGAAGAAGGTGGTCGTCGAGTGTAGCGGCCACATGCAGGACGAGCTCGTCAACAGGCTCGTGAACGTCGAAAAGCCCCGCTGAAGGTCCGTTAGTTAACTTTCTGTCACCAATGGTTCAACGTTTTAGTTGTCGGGCTGATTAATGCAAGATGGGCGGACCATCTGCCATCAGATGTCAAACAGCGCTTCCGGACAGGTTTTGGCCCTCGGGATAGGCAGTGCGGGGGCAAGGATCGTATCTTCACTCAGCAAGGAGACGACGTTGGTCGACAGGTTCGCCTACATCTCCTGCGACGAGTCCGACCTGGAAGCGAAGGAGGGAGAGAAGCTCCTGATCCAGTGCCCGATCGACCAGAAGCTGACGCCGCCGATGGTGAGAGGGCTTTCAATAGCGTACATCGACGAGATAAAGTCCCTGATTGATGGCGCCAGGATAGTGTTCATAGTGGCCGGTCTGGGGAGAGCCACGGGAAGCGGCCTCGCACCGGTGGTCGCACAGCTCGCGAAGGAGAACGGCACCGACACGGTCAGCGTGGCGGTCATGCCATTCGCGTTCGAGGAGAAGCTCAGGTTCTACTCCGGGCTCGCGCTCAGGAGGCTCAGGTCCGTATCGCGCGGGGTGGTCGTTGTCGACAACGACACGCTGTTCAAGAGCACGAGCGACGCGACCCTGAAGGAGGTCTACGATATCGCTAACTCCGAGGCCGTCAAGGCTCTCGGCTCGCTTCTCGCCAGGCAGGCTGAGGATTCCATCCCCGTGGGGCTTAACAAGGTCCTCGGGACGGTGTTCCAGGACGGATACTCCTTCCTGACGTGCGCCTCTTCGGGCTCGGTGGACAAGGCGGAGGAGGCTCTCTCGAGGGCGATAATCGGCATTAGCAAGAGGGCCGAGACCAAGGACGCAAACCACGCTGTCGTCGTGCTGACAGGCGACTCGACGCTCAAGGCGAGCGAGACCGCGACGGCTGTCAAGAGACTGAGCTCGATGTTCGGGAGCGAGGCCATCGATGTCGAGTACGCCGTCAACTACCGCGGAGGGTCGCAGCTGCAGGTAAGCGTGCTCGCCTCCGGCTTCAAGGCCACGAGGTACGACGAGTACGACCCGCTATCCTCGCTGCGCTCCATCGACGATGCGATGGACTGCGCGCTCCCGTCGGGGCTGGAAGCGCTGGCGTCCTTCGACTGAGCGTCACTTCTTCTGCTCTACGTGTTTCTGAAGGGCCTCGACGTCGGCATCCTCCACTCTCCTGTAGAGCGGCTTGGGCTCTCCTATCCTCTGTCCAGCCTTCAGCATGAGCTCTCGGGCCTCGCCCCAGGGAATCGAGCCGAGAGGTGCCTCGATGCCGAGCTGGGACCAAAGGTCCTCCGCGCTGAATGGGAGGAAGGGATGCATCAGTATGGCCAGGGCGGCGGCGCAGTTGGCGGCATAGTAGACGGTCGTGTTCACGCCTGGGTCCTTCTCCCAGGGAGCCTTAGCCTGGAAGTACTGGTTGCAGCTCGTACCAAAGTCCAGGACCGCTTTCAGGGCCCGGTCGTAGTTCCCGGACTCTATCTGCTGGGACGTTTCGGCCTCGGCCTTCTGCATCGCCGCGACGAGCGTCTTCTCGGGCTCTCCAGGTTCTCCCGGTTCTGGGATGCTGCGCGAGAACTCCTTCTTGACGAAGACTAGCGACCTGTAGCAGAAGTTACCGATGTTGGCGACCAGCTCGTTGTTGATCTTTGCCCTGAACTCCTGCAGGTCGAAGTTCGAGTCGGTCTGGGCGTAGGGGGTTATCCGCGTTAGATAGAACCGCAGGTAGTCGGGAGGGAGCGCCGCAAGATACTCCCTGACGGTTATGCCCCACCTGCGGCTCTTGGATATCTTCTTGTCCTGGAGAAGGAGGTGCCCGCGCGTCGGTATGTAGTCGGGCAGCTTGAAGGAGCCCTCCCCCAGTCTCATGCTGGGCAGGAAGAGGTAGTGGTGGTAGACGATGTCCTTCCCGATGAAGTGGTAGATCGTGGCGTCGTTCCAGTAGTCCGCGCCCTCCCTGCCCTGCTGCTTCCCTCCTACCTTCAGGGCCGTCGAGATGTAGCAGAGATGGTTGTCGAACCAGCCGTAAAGGACCTTGCCTTCCGCCTCTGGGAGCGGTATCTTGACCCCCCAGCTGATGTCGCGGGTGATGTCCCAGTCCTGCAGGCCCTCCTTTATCCAGTTGAGGACGTAGTTCCGCGCGTCGGACTGGAGGTTGTCGTTCGAGTCCAGCCACTTCTTGAGCTGGTCGGAGAAGCTGGAGAGCTTGAAGAAGTAGTGCTTGCTCGTCCTCTTGACGGGAGGGGTGCCGCATATCGCGCACCTGGGCTCGAGTATCTGCCCCGGCTGAAGGGTACGCCCGCAGTTCTCGCAGCCGTCGGAGTACTGGTCCTTCGTCCCGCAGTACGGGCACGTCCCCTTGACGTACCTGTCTGGGAGGAACTTCTTGTCGACCTCGCAGTAGAACTGGTCTATCTGGGAGGGATAGATGTAGCCCTTCTCGTAGAGCGCCGTGAAGAAGCGCTGCACCAGCCGGACGTTCTCCTCCGAGCTGGTCTTGTAGAACAGGTCGTACTCTATCCCGAGCCCGCTCAGGTCCTGCTCGAATCGCTCCCTCCAGTAGGCGACGTACTCCTCGGGCTTCTTGCCGGCCTTCTCGGAGGCGATAAGTATCGGCGTGCCGAAGTCGTCGGAGGCGCATACCTGGATCGCCTCGGCCTTGCCGTGCCTCAGGTAGCGGTAGAGTATGTCCGGAGGGAGGTAGGTGCTCGCGATGTGCCCCAGGTGCAGGTCGTTGTTGGCGTAGGGCAACGCAGCCGTTATGATAACTCTCTTCGTCGTGGTCTCCCTCGGTCTGACCTCAGCCAGCTCGCCCAGCTATAAGGTGTGCTAGAGTTTCCAGCTCTTCGCGTACTGTCTCTGTTCCTTTGTCTGCTCTCCTATCGATATCCCGAGCGAGTCCAGGCTGGCCAGCGCCACCTCGTTCTCTATCGCGTCCGGGACGTCCAGCACCTTCTTGCCGAGCGAGGCGTGGTTCTTCAGGACGTAGAGCGCCGACATGAACTGGTTCGCGAACGACATCTGCATGACCTCCGGCGGATGGCCCTCGGCCGCGACCAGGTTGACTATCCGCCCCCTCGCGAGCAGGTAGACACGCTTGCCGTTGGGCAGCCAGACCTCTTCGACGTTCGGCCTGACCTCCTTGTAGGAGCGGGCCTGCCGCAGCAGGGTGCTCGTGTCTATCTCGACGTCAAAGTGGCCCGCGTTCGCGAGCAGGGCTCCGTCTTTCATCGTCTCCACGGCCGAGTACGGTATCACATGCTTCATCCCGGTGCAGGCGATGAACCAGTCTCCCCTCGCGGCCGCGTCCTCTATCCTCATGACGTCGAACCCGTCGAGATGGGCCTCGACCGCCTTGATCGGGTCCACCTCCACGACGGTGACGTTTGCCCCAAGGCCCCTGGCCCTGAGCGCCACGCCCTTGCCGACCCACCCGTAACCGACGACCACGACCTTCTTTCCGGCCACGAGGAGGGAGGTCGAGCGGAGTATACCGTCGAAGGTGCTCTGGCCGGTGCCGTAGCGGTTGTCGAAGAGATGTTTGGTCTTTGCGTTGTTTATCGCGATCACCGGATATGAGAGCTTCCCGTCCTTCTCTAGAGCCTTGAGCCTCACGACCCCGGTCGTTGTCTCCTCGCATCCGCCCACCACGCTCCTGACGCGCGTCGTGTTCGCCGCGACGTGCAGGTCAGCCCCGTCGTCGATCAGCACCGAGGGCTTCTGCTTGAGGACCTGCTCGATGCACCAGTCGTACTCCTTCGCGGTCTCTCCCCTCCAGGCCCAGACCTCGGCCTTCTTTGCCAGGTACGCGGCGATGTCGTCCTGGGTGGAGAGAGGGTTGGCGGCGGCGAGCTTGACGTCGGCGCCTGCCCTGACGAGGGAGTCTATCAGCACTGACGTCTCTTTGGTGACGTGGAGACACACCCCCACGACCACCCCCTTCAGCGGCTTGGCCCGGGCGTACTTCGTGGCCAGCTCGTCGAGGGCCCCCATGTGGTTCTTGGCCCATACGAAGTTCTTCTCGCCCTCCTCAGCCAGCTTCGGATTGGCTATCTTCAATTCCTAGTCCGGGCTCGGCTCAATAGCCAGCTAATTAAAACGATTACCCGCCTGCGATGGTGAGCTCGAGGAGGCTTCTCAGACGGGGGCGCACCTTCTCCATTACGCGCAGAACCTCATCGTGCGAGACCTTCTCCTGGATCCCGGCGGCCCAGTTGGTTGCAACGACCAAGGAGGCATATCTCAGGCCCAGCTCTCTCGAGAGGATCGCTTCGGGAGCTCCGGTCATCCCGACCACGTCGCCTCCGAGGAGTCCGAACATCCGTATCTCCGCAGCGGTCTCGTACCGCGGCCCGTCCACGCAGACGTATACGAGACCAGGCTTCAGACTGATACCGAGGCTACGGGCTGCCTCGTTCAGCATCTCCCGCAGACGGGCGTCGTACGGGTAGGTCATGTCGACGTGGGTGGGGGTCTTCTCGAAGAAGGTCAGGTGTCGCTTCGAAAGGTCGATGAACTGGTCGAGAAGGCCCAGCTCGCCGACCCCGACCTTCTTGCTTATCGAGCCGACCGCGCTCGTGGCGATGACATCTCTCACTCCGACGACCTTCATCGCCTGGACGTTGGCCTTGAAGTTGACTCTGTGTGGCGGGACGGAGTGCTCCCTCCCGTGGCGGGGTATGACGACGAACTCTTTGCCTCCCGAGGTGCACGCGTACGCCTTTACCACGCCGTAGTCCGTCTTGACGCGCCTCTCTGCGGACCTCCCGAACAGCTCCTCCATCCCCGAACCGGTGATGACGCCGACCTTGGGCCTCCCGGCGGGCAAGACCCTACTCCTCCTCTGTGGCGTACTTGACTATCGAGAAGACATCGTACTTGGACAGCTTCTCCCTTCCGTGCAGGAAGGAGAGCTCGACCACGAACGTGATGCCGACCACCGTACCGCCGAGTGCCTCGACCATCTTCACGACAGCGAGGGCGGTGCCTGCGGTTGCCATCAGGTCGTCGACGACCAGGACGTGCTCGCCGGGGCTCACAGAGTCCCTGTGCATCTCGAGCCCGTCTATGCGGTACTCGAGCTGGTACTGTTCGGTGATCTTGTCGAAGGGTAGCTTGCCCAGCTTCCGGGCGGGGATAAACCCCACGTCGAACCTCTCGGCGAGCAGGGCCCCGAAGACGAAGCCGCGGGCCTCTATGCCCAGCACCTTGTCGACCCTCTTGGCCCCGTAGTGCTGGTAGATCGCGTCGACGGTGAGCTTCAGGAGCGCCTGGTCCTTCCAGAGAGTGGTGATGTCCCTGAACACGATGCCCTTCTTTGGGAAGTCGGGGATGCGCCGTATCGCCCGGCGGACCCGGTCCGAGACCGGCTCGACCATCAGGCCTTCAGCCTCGCATGCTCAAGCGCGGTCCCGCAGGGGCAAGACCTCTTCTCTGGCATGCGCGCGATCATCTCTGTGATGAGTGCGCGGAGGTTCTCTATGTTCTCGTTGAAGATCTTGACGACCGCCTCGTGGGAGACAGGCTGCACGTCGGGGTCACCCTCCAGCCCCGAGTCGTAGTCGGTCACGAGGGATATGTTGGCGTAGCACATCTCCAGCTCCCTCGCGAGCACCGCCTCGGGGTACTGCGTCATGTTGATGACGTCCCAGCCCTGTTTCCTGAAGAACCTGCTCTCCGAGCGGGTCGAGAAGCGAGGTCCCTGGATGACGACGACCGTACCGCCGTCGTGGAACGGCAGCCTGAGCTTCCTCGCCACTTCCTTCGCTATCTTCCTAAGCTCAGGGCAGTACGGGTCGGCAGTGCTGATGTGGGTCGTCACGGGCCCGTCGTAGAACGTATCCCGCCTGCCGGTGGTGAAGTTTACGAACTGGTCACATATCACGAGGTCGCCGGGCTTCAGCTCGGGCTTCAGGCTCCCTACAGCGCATGGTCCGATTATCCTTTCGACTCCCGCTTCCTTGAAAGCCGAGATGTTGGCCCTGTATGGCAGCACGTGCGGAGGGAACTCGTGGTGTTCGCCGTGCCGGGGGATGAACGCGACCTTCTTCCCTCCGATTTTCGAGAGCTTGAGAGGCGCGCTCGGCGCACCGTACGGCGTATCGACCGAGAGCTCCTCGTACTTCTTGAGGAAACGATAGAAACCGGACCCGCCGAATACCCCTATGGTTGCCCGCTTCACATTTCGGCCATCCGCCGGCAGTGCTTAAAATCTTTGGAGAAGCCCGCGAGGCCCGCCAGAACCTATTTCGATGCCCTGCGTAGAACTCGGATGCAAGGCAAGTGAATCAGGGCTAGGAACGCATCCTCTCGTACCTTGTCTGAATCTTCCCGTTCTCCCGCCATCCGAAGAAACGCTCCGCGTTGTACGTCTCCCTGTCCAGGAAACTCAGCCTGCGGGACTTCGTCTTGTTGGAGGGGATTCGGGTATCGTGCTTCTTGTCGAGGCGGAGCCTGCTCAGGAGCGTCGTGTGTTTGGTATGGGCTGTCTTCGGCCCCTTCCTCGGTCTGTGTCCCGTCCCTATCGAGATCGACTCCGTCAGAGAGATGGGTCCGGTTTCCTCGTGGATTCTCCCCGAGCTTCTCACCACTGAGACCGGTGGCTGGCCTTCCGTTGCCGCGGCGTGGACCATGGTGCCCTTGACTCTCTTATGGCCATCAAATCCAACAAGAGCCCCCTTTTTGGCTGGCATCGTGTCGCCGTCGAGCGAGAGCGAGTCCATGTACACGATGTCCATCGAATATCTCTTCGACAAGAGCGTCCAAGATCATCTTTCGATACGCCCAGCTCTTCCCAGTCCCTCAGCCTCCGCCACGCGGCGACGCAACCGGAGCTCTGGCAAATCTTTGCGGCTAAAATCACGGGCGCTTCATGAAAGCGACCTTGATGTACCCGCCCCCCTGGAGTATGGTCCTCTCGTATCCTTTGAAGTTCATGGCTTCGGCGTCGCGGAGCGGGAGGCTGTGGCCTCGGGCCAGCCAACTCCTGAGAATGGGCTGGCGTTCCCTGCTCAGCTCATAGATGACGAAACTTCCTCCTCCGCTCAACGAGTCGAGGATATATTCTACGCTCCCACCCCTCACCGCCCAGTGGTGGAACGAGAGCGAGGAGTAGATCACGTCAAATTTCCTCTTGAAGGGTATGTCCCTGCTGCTCCCCAGACTGAGATGAAGTCTCTCGTCCAGCGTCTTCCTGGAGACGGCGTGGCGGCGTATCCTCTTCTCCGCTATCTTCAGCATGTAGGGCGAAGGGTCCACCCCGAAAAGCTCGATCTCCGTCCCCTCTGAGGCGAGGTATGAGAGAACGTCCCCAGAACCGCACCCGACGTCGAGCACCGACGAGGGGTTGAAGGAAAGTATGTCGGCGACGACGAAACGGTGGAAGCCCTTGAGGAAGAGGAAGGAGAAAGAATAGAGCCAGGAAGCCGTGCGCCCGAACCGTTCTTCCCCCGGCTGATACATGTCAGGGTAAGGCAACTGGCACCTTCTCCTTTTCCGGGACGCCCGCCCATCGGATTATCGCTGACAAGACTTTGGTTCGTCCGTAGAAGGCCTCTGGTTCGCCGACCTTATGCACGGGCAGCGCAGTCGCCACGTCACGTACTTTTGCAGGAGCTGGCTATGATGATAGGAGCGCTAGCTCTTGATGGCGGCGCTTATCTTGGCAGCCACGTCAGCGGGGACTGTATCCATTCCGTGCTCGGACTTCATGGACTGCCGCTATCTGCATTACCTCTTCCTTCGAAGCAGCGCCCTTGATTTCAAAATTGCCCTTCATCCCTATGTCCTTGCACTTGAATTTGTACTGGGCCATGTCTCTTTTTGGGGGCTTCCATCTTATAAACCGTCGCGGATAGGAGCCCATTCCATCACGCTGAGTTCAGTCCGACGACTTCGATAAGCTTCTTGGCGGCTTGTAGGGCATCTTGGGTCTTCCGACCGAGCTGCCTAGGATCTCCTCCTTGGTGACCAAGCTTTGAGCGTCGAGACGCTTCATGTGCGCCATCACCCTGGCCCTCGCCGAGCCGGGCTTCGACGAGTTTTGCGAGGCTTCTCGGTGACATTCGGGTGTCGTGAAAGGGCAGACCAGCGCGATCCGTCGACAGGCTGAATCCATCCGTTGATTGACTAAATCGGACAGAAATAGGGAAGTCTCGAAATACGTTCTCAACCAGAAGGGTTGAAATACTTCCGAGCGTCGCTCGGGCAATCCTATGAGCAGACAGTATGACGAGCTCCTGTCGAGGGCGCAGAACGCTCTGCAGAAGATATCGACCAAGTCTTCGCTCAACAGGCTCGAACTTCCCGAGCCCGAGGTTCTCTGGGTAGGAAAGAAGACCATCCTCAGAAATTATGCCGTGTTCCCGAAGCTCTTCCGCAGGGACCCTGACAGGGTCCTGATGTACCTGGCGAAGGAGCTCGCGACTGCCGCCTCGATCGACGGAGAGCGGGCGATCTTCATCGGGAGGAAGGACAAAGCGTCCTTTCTGCAGCTCTTCCAAAAGTACATGATGGACAACGTGACCTGTCCGGTCTGTGGAAGCCCGGACACTCACATCGAGACCGTGAGCAGGCTGCACTTCAGGGTGTGCGAGGCCTGCGGTGCGCGGTCGGCAGCAAAGGTGAACTGACGCGGCCGAGTGCAACCTGTCGGTCCGGAGCATAGGCTGGAAGGACACTACGCTGATCAACATCTGTGACGAGGACCTCATCGGGAAGACGCTGAGCGAGGGGAAGCTCAAGATGCACATCTCCCGCGACTACTTCGGCGGGCAGATAGTCGAGCCGAACGAGGCCCTGAAGATGATGAAGGAGTCGTCGATAATCAGCCTGGCCGGGGAACAGGCTGTCGAGATCGCCCTCTCGAACAAGATGGCGGCGAAGGAGGCGGTCAGGATGATTGAAGGCGTGCCGTTCCTGATGATCTACAAGTTCGCATGTTAGCCTACATGACACCGCATGATTTTTCATCGAGCGAAGGATATTCGCAACCCTCCAGCTTCCAGTTACACCCCTTGGTACTTGTGTCCCCGAGAGATACCTGTCTTGCGGCCGCGCTTGGGGCAGAGTGACATAGACGATTTCCAGCGCCTCCAATGGAGAGCCGCAGAACCCGGCAGGTCGGGTCCCCGTCTGAGCTGTGCTCGCAGTATGTACAGGTAGGGAAGGCAGAGATGGGTGTGGGTCATAGTCAAGTTTCCATCCAACACGCTACCTTCCTTAGACATGCCGAGGATTAGGGTGAAGTGGAGCGGATTGCTTGCGCCATGCATTGGGTTGTTGCTGGCGTGTAGAAGCCCGCGACCTTGATGGTTCCATCGTCCCGGGTGTAGGTGAAGTTCTCAACCCGCTCGCTAGTGATGATGATGTCATGGAGAGAGATCATAGCGAT
>CAZAMW010000032.1:0-10667 GCA_964486265.1 uncultured Nitrosopumilales archaeon
GCGTCGGAAGCGCTCATCACGGCGTGCGAACCAGACAGCTGGAGCGATGTCAGGGAAGACTGCTCCAGGACAACGGTGCTGTCCTCGGCCACGACGTTCCCCCCGGTCACATCCACGAGGGTGACGTTCGCGTTCTGCAGGTACAGCGTACCCCGGATCTGGGACTGGGATATCGTGGCGCTTCCCTCGATGGTGTCCGATCCTATGAAAAGGTCGTTGCTGAGCACGAGGGGGACGGACGACCGGCTACCCAGCTGAGAGGGCCCCGTGATCGTGTAGTCGGAGAAGGCGACCTGCGACCACTGCGAGAGTTTCGTCACGGCGGCGCCGCTCACGTAGAGATACGGCTGTATCTGCAGCAGCTGCTGCACCGAGATGTTCGTGTTCGAGGGTGTCCCGTCGGCCGATATCCCGGTGACGAACACGTCGTATGGGCCGCTCAGGTACAGAGCGCCCTGGTCCACCTGGACCGTCCCTCCGGCGTTGTAGGCCGAGGGGAGCGTCGCGTTTCCCGTCCACAGGCCCGTCGACGACTGGTACGACAGCTGGACCGTGTCATACTGCGAGAAGTAGTTGTACGCGTTCTGCAGGTTGGCGGGATAGATGGTGGCCGAGTAGATCCCGTACTTCACGTCCGTCCCGTTCGAGTACGTTATCTTGGCGTTGACCGCGACGTCCTGACCCTCGTAGACCGTCGAAGGCTCTATCGTCGTGTTCATCTTTGACAACGACGACGCGACGTAGACCTGGCCGAAGAAGGAGCCGTTCACCCATGTCTGGAGGTCGTACGAGTTGTAGCTCGAGTTCAGGATCACGTCGTACAATCCAGGCTGCAGGCCCGCCGGGACCGTGATAGCTCCTTGTATCGCCTGCGTCGTGGTCAGGTAGCTGTTGAGATAGAGCGTCGATGACGCGACCACGGCGCCGGACGGGCTCACCAGCGAGGCGGTCACGTTCGAGCCTTCGTCGACGTTGTATGAGACAGGAAGTCCGTTCGTCTCAATAGAGGAGACCGCCGGAGTGTTGACGGGGGCCTGAAGGGAAGCCAGGATGAATATCGTCTGGCCGGGACCCACGACTCCGGGCTGCGCAAGCACCGTTGTCTCGATGAAGGACGGCTGCATGCTGACACCGTTGATTATGGGGGCATACCCGTACACCGACCCGTCACCGAGTACCATCATTGGTCCGTTGGGGAGACTCCCGGTGATTGTACCAGCCCACATGTTCCCGAAGCCCGTCGACTTGAACGAGACGGGCACCGTCGAGACGGTGTGGTAGGTGTTCGAGCGAATGGAGTAGGCCGAGGCCGAGAAGGTGAAGGTCCCTGTCGCCGGTGTGCCGCTGAGCGTGGTGATGTTCACGTCGAGGGGTACACCGAACTGGGTCGAGTACGGAAGGTCGGACGAGGGCGAGAAGTACGTGGCGAGGTAGCCGGTGAAGGTCTCTACGAAGCCGCTCCCCGACGCTGACCCGGAGGTGCCTTTGACCGTCACGTATGAGATCCCGGCGGCGTCCGCAGGGGAAGTGATCGTGCCTCTCCAGGAGTGGCTCGAACCCTGATAGGTGAGAACCGCCGTGGCTACCGTCCCTGCCAGGGTGTCGAGTTGCGCGCTGAAGGAGCCGATGGTCACCTGCGTCTGACCGTCAGTGACGACCGCGGAGACAGCGATAGGCTGACCCGGAAGGACGTCCGATGACAAGGCGCCGTTGGTGGTGGCAGACACGTTCACTCCTAGCGAGTTCGTGCCGACCGCATCGATGTATCGTGCCATCTCTCCGACGTTCGGAGCGCCGAGGCCCGTGACAAGGTTGTAGCTTCCGCTAGCGACCCATGGGATGTTGTATCCGAAGGTGATCGGGTCGTAGACCTTGGAGGCTATCGATGGATTATCGGCCATGTCGTACAGGGTCGGGTTGAGCAGCCCGAAGCCCGACTTGGAGGAGCTCATCAGCAGCGTCAGCAATCCTCCGAAGAGCTGGTTGGACTCGCTCGTCCCGCCGTAGCCCGCCGTCCGGTTACCCGGGAGGATGACATTGACGGACGGAAAGACGGCCGCGTTCAGAGAAAGGTCGGGCGTCAGTCTTCCCGATGCGAACGTAGACGGAATCGACTCGCCGGACTGGTACCACGGGGCCGGTTCAAGGACGCTGACCCCTCCCGTGCTTCCGCCGTAGTTCTGCTGGTACGGGATGAAACCGTATGAGGACCACGCCGTCTGTTCGAAGGAGGAGACGGCCGGCCCATCGTAGGCAAGGTAGGTGGTCGTCCCGCCGACCGCGACCACGTAGGGCGATGTGGCCGGATACGAAGGCGTACCGCTGGGTCCGCCGCTGTAACCGCTCGCCCCCGCGTCGCCGCTCGAGGCGATGAAGGTTATCCCCTCGGCGGAGCCGAGAAGGTAGTATTCGTCTGCCATTATCACGTTCATGCCCAGCGCAGTCGCTCCGAACTGGGAGAGGACGCTCTCGGGATAGCCGAAGCTCTGGGTGAGGTCGTTGACCTTGTCCTGCTGGACGACCTCTGCGATGGCCGACGCGAGCGGGAGCGCGCCGTTGGCTACGTACAGGTCGATGCGGGCTTGGGGCGCCATCGCGTGCACCGACTCCACATCTAGGCTTATCTCAGGTGCCCACCCCTCATAGGAACCGAGGCTCGGGTTGTACTGTCCGATCGCTGTGATGGAGAACGGAGAGCTGGGTAGGCCGTTGACCTGGTCGAAATACTGCAGCTGTCCGGCGATGTACGGGTCGCCGTAAAAGTCTAGGATGCCCGCCGTGTATCCGGCGCCCTTGTTGCCCGCGGCGTAGAGAGCGGTCGCGTTGTACACTGGCTGCAGGTCCGGTAGCGGGATGCTGCCGGACGGCAGCGACTGGTTTGACGTCGATGGCCCCCTGAATGCGAGCTCCGTGGCGCTCGTGCCGCTCGCGAGGTCCGTCGGGTGAGCCAGCAGCACCGCGGTGACGTTGGAGGAGTAGACGTATGCCCCAGAGACCGGCGACGGACCGGAAGAGGTGTAGTAGCTGCTGGAGCCGTTGGAGTACGTCTGATAGTTCAGACCGAGAGATTGCTCCACCTGAGAGGCTGGTCCCTCCGCGACTATCACGGAATCGAGGGCGGAGTAGACTATCTTCAGCCCGCGTGCCGTGAGGTAAGCGAGCGCGCTCTCGTACTGCGCCTGTGGCAGGTACGCCTGTACCTGCTGCTGGGTAAGGAAGTGGCGGAACGTCGGGGAGCCAGGGGTCGAAATCTGCTCGGTCAGATACTCGAGCGACTGCAGGTTCTGCAACGGTATGCCGACGGTGACGAACACGGGGGTGGAACCCACCAGGGGCCCCGATGGTCTGTATCCGCCGAGGACGGTCGGAGTCACCTCGGAGCCGGGGGCTGAAGCCGCAGAAGCATGAAGGGAAGGCACCACCATGAGAGAAAGAGTGAAGAGCGCGACGAAGACCGGCACCACCAACTGCCTTCTGGACCCACTCGCATGATGCAGGGCCAACGTTGGTCGTGCCCGCTCGTCGATATAAAAATCCAAGTCCAAATCGTAGGGAGACCCGGGTTCGCGGCCAGACCTCCCGGCGTTCGCGTCCGCAGGCAGGGCGCTTCTTTCCTGTGCTCAGCCCACCGTCGAGAGCGAGTACCGGCTATTCAGAAGGTCGCCGGTCTCGAAACGCTTCAGTCGGAAGACTGAGACATCGTAGTCCCTGAAGATGCCCTCGGTCACGAGGGAGGCCATCACCCTTCCGAATTCCGGGCAGAGCTTGAACCCGTGCCCGCTGAGACCGACAAGACAGAAGACCCCCTCGTAGCCGTACCCTGACAGCTCGTCGATGATCGGCTGCTGGTCAGGGGTGTTGTCGTAGACTCCGCTGTATCCTCTCTCGTATTTCCCTTTCTCGCCCATTACCGGGTAGGCCTGAGCGGTCCAGCCGGTGAACTTCTCAGCCTCCTCGAACGTGATGCTCTTGTCGTATCCGTCAGGGTCGGCGGGCGGGCTGCTGGCGTCGAGCTCCGCCTCCATGCTTCCCACGAAGAGCAAACCCTGCCCCTCGGGCTTGTAATAGGCCGAGCGTGGGAAGTCGAAGACCACGGGCCTGAGCCCCCTGAACTCCCGTGGCCTCTCGTAGATGGCGACTGGATGGCGCACCGGTTTTATCGGGAGCTCGATTCCGAGCTGGCGGAACATCGCCACGGACCAGACGCCCGTTGCCAGGACCACCTTCTCCGCTTCGACCTCTCCACTCGTCGTGGTGAGTGAGTACCCGCCGCTGGTCTTACGGATACCCAGGACTGAGGTGCCGGAGAGTACCCTCGCACCCATCGCCTGAGCCGCCGAAGCGTAGGAACTCGCCGTCGTCGAAGGCTCGGCGTAGCCCATGTTCGGCTCGTAGACCACCGAGCTGAAGCCGGAAGTGTCGAGGAAGGGTTCGAGGTTCTTAACCCGCCGGTCGTCGACGAAGTCTGATGCGATGCCCATCCTCTGCAGCATGTCGAGGTTCTGCCTGATGGACTGCTCGTAGCTCGAGTCGACTCCTATGAGCAGACCGGTCTCCACGTAACCCGAGTCGTACCCGGGGAGCTTCTTTGAGAAGTCTCTGAAGACGCGGTAGCTGAGTAGCGCCATCTTCGCGACTACGGGCACGGTGTAGTGAGTCCTGACGAGTGCGGTCGAACGGCTCGTCTGACCCGAGGCGATCGAGGGCCCCTTCTCTATGAGAAGCGGGTCGGAGACGCCGCGCTCGGCGAGATGATAGAGGATGCTCGACCCCGTCGAACCTCCGCCCACGACAGCGACCCTGGTTCGCACGCCGGTAGCACGCTATGCTGGTATCGATGCTGCTTTGGCCTGTGCGAAAGTGTCGGAGGCTTCTTTGACGGTGGCCTGCTCGTGCACTATGGCCCGGATGGCCCTGATCATCGCGACGGGATGGTCGTTCTGCCAGATGTTGCGACCCATGTCTACTCCGACAGCACCGTCTGCCAGCGCGTTGTGAGCGAGCTGGAACGCGTCGGTCTCGGTGTTGAGCATCGGACCTCCCGCCACGACCAGCGGTACCGGACAACCCTCGACGACCTTGGAGAACCCTTCGCAGTAGTACGTCTTCACCACGTGAGCTCCTATCTCTGCAGCGAGCCTGCAGGCGAGGGCGAGGTACCTTGCGTCCCTCTTCTCCAGCTCCTTGCCCACTGCGGTTATCGCCATCACGGGCATCCCCCGGTCCTCCCCTTCGTCGACCAGTCTGGCGAGGTTGAGCAGCGTCTGCTTTTCGTGCGGAGTCCCTACGAATATCGAGATCGCCACCGCAGAGACGTTGAGCCTCAGCGCGTCCTTCATGGCGACCGTCAGTCCTTCGTCGCTGAGGTCCTCGTGAAGCACGCTCGTGCCTCCCGAGACGCGGAGCAGTATCGGCACCTGCCACGAGGGGTCGACGGACGTCCTCAGGACGCCGCGGGTAACGGCCAGGGCGTCGGCGTATGGTACGAGCGGCTCGAACGTCCTGCGCGGGACCTCCAGCCTACGGGTCGGACCCATGAAGTATCCGTGGTCGCACGCGAGCATGACCGAATGCCCGTCCGCGGGCTTTATCATGCGGGCGAGTCTGTTCTTGAGACCCCAGTCCATCACTATTGCACCTTGGGAAGCGAGGCTTCCGAAGGGTGATATGTCTTTCGGGTCAGGCGCCCGGGCGTCTCCGGAATGGGCGGAGTCCCAGACGGAACACGGCCGCAGCGCAGAGTACGGAGAGAGAGGAGACCGCGAGCACGTAGTTGGTGAACCACGGCGGACTCAGACTTGTGAAGTGGACGTAGAACTCGCCGCGATCCCACCCGTAGACCTCGAGTGAGAGCAACAGGGTCAGCGACGAAGTCACGAGGAGCGAGTTCAGGAAGGACGACCAGCCCACGCGCCCGGAGAGCAGGAACGTGGAGGTTCCCGCAGCGAGGAGGGCCGCCAAGAAGACCACGTCGACGACGGCGATGCCGATACCCGTGTCCATACCGACTCCGACCAGGCCCAGCGCGATGGGGTCGACAACCCTGTTGACGAGCGTCGTGTCCCAGGGTCCGCGGGACGTCCACAGGAAGGCTAGGTTGAGCAGGGTACCGGACGCGACGGCCACGGCTATCCTGCCGGTCCTGTATCTGAAAGCGAGCATCGTTGCTGCCAGGACTTCTGAGGCCATGCCGCCGACGACGTAGCCCTGCAGGAGGTACGCCCAACCCAGCTGGTTGGAATCCGGCCTGCCTAAGACGGCCACCCACGAGCTCCATGCTATAAGAACTGCCCCGACGAGAGCGGGGACGATGGCCGCGAGGTTAGCGACTCTCCCTTCAGCAGTCGTGGCGGCATCATCACCGGATCTGGCATCGTCATCCATGGATGAGAGGCGGGCCGTTCTTCCGATAAACGTGTCGTGCCCCGGGAAAGGCTCAGTCCGTGACTTTAGCAACGCTTTAAAGAATCGGCTCCCCGTTTTCCCCCATGGCTCCCAAGGCGAAGGCACCTCCCGGAATGCGGATAACGCAGGTCGCTGTCGTGGTCAAGGACCTGAGGACTACCATGGAGAAGTACCACCAGGTGATGGGATGGGCACCCTGGAGTGTCTACGAGCACAAGCCCCCCGTCCTTCACGACACGGAGGTGAGGGGGAAACGGGTCAAGTACACGATGCTGGGAGCCGAGGTGCACTGCAACCCGATAGACTTCGAGATACTCCAGCCCCTCGAGGGTCCCAGCATCTACAAGGAGTTCCTCAGGGAGAAGGGGGAAGGACTGCATCACGTGTCGGTCGTGAATCCGGCGGAGGACGTCGACAGGGCCCTGAAGGACTTCAGTAGGAAGGGCATCGAGGTCCTCATGAGCGGGAAACTGAACGACATCGAGTTCTACTACATGGACACCGACCCGGTGCTCAAGATGGTGGCCGAGACGGTCAGCGGACACGCCATCTCTCTGAAGCCGAGCTACACCTACCCTTAGGTGCCGACCGCCCGCCAGAGCGGTCTCACGAGACCTTCCTCTACCATGCCCAGGGCGCGGTCGTAGACCTCGAGCCAGTTCGCGTACAGGCGTTCGTAGGCCCTGTGGTTGGCCGCAGACGGCTCTATCCTCTTCTCTATCCGGGCTAACCTACCCGCCGCCTCCTGCAGGTCCGAGTTCCATCCCGCACCGACTCCCGCGGCTATGGCGCATCCCAGGGCGGTGCTCTCCTTGACGACGGGTACGCTTACGTCGACGCCGAGGATGTCCGAGACGACCTGCGGCCAGAGCTTCCCCTTCGAAGCCCCGCCTGTCATCATCACCTCCGTCGGGTGTCTCCTGATTATCGACTCGATTATCTTCAGGTGCCCGAGGGCGACGTACCCCGCGCTCTCCTCTATCGCTCGTACGCACTCCTTCTTCCCGGAGCGATCCGGGTTCCCAATGTCGAACTGAACCAGCGATGGCGACGCGTGCACCCACCTCCTCGAGTTCATCAGGTTCGAGAAGACCCCCATGACGCCGTTCGAACCGGGAGGCACAGAAGCGGCGAGGTCCTCCATCACGGCGTAGGCATCGCGGCCGTGACGTCGAGCCTCCTCCTTCTCGCTCTGACAGAACGCGTCCCTGAACCACCTCATCGTGAGTCCACAGTAGAAGCCTATCCCCTCCATCATCCACTGGCCGGGGACGACGTGGCAGAGCGTCCTCAGACGTATCTTCCTGTCTATCCTGGCCCGGTCCATCAGCACGGTCGTCTGCCAGAAGCTCCCGCCCACGACAGTGACCCGGTTTGGGTCCGTGACCCCGATTCCCAGGAGGCCGAGCTGCGTGTCGCCCCCTCCGTTTACGACGGGCGTCCCTGGGCTGAGGCCGGTGGCCGCCGCAGCTCTCTTGGTCACCTCACCTGCGACGCTCCCAGACTCCAGGACCTCGGGCAGGACGTCGGCCTTCAGCCCGCAGAGCTCGGCGACCTCGGTGGACCACCTCCTGCGCTCGAGGTTGAACATGGCCGAGCTCGAGCCGATCGAGGGGTCCGTGACGAACTTGCCTGACAGGCGGTAGAGGATCCAGTCGCTTATCATTCCCAGGTGGGCCACGCTTCTGAAGAGCTCGGGCTCGTTTTTGGCTATCCAGAGCAGCCTCGGCGGCGCCGTGATCGAGACCCAGTCTCCGCCCTCGAAGAATATCTTCTCCGCCGTGCCCCGCTTTATCATCGAAGCGGCTTCGGTCGCGGCGCGCGAGTCCACGTTCGGGCAGGCCCAGACCTCGCGCCCGTGCTCGTCGTAGAGCACCATCCCTTCCCTCATGCTGCTCGCGCTGATGGCCTTGACCTGAGAAGGGCTCACCGACTTTGCGAACATGGCCTCCCTTATGCAGTGGGCTATCAGCGCCCAGTTCCTCTCCGTGTCGAAGACCTGCGAGCCCGGGACTCCGGGGAGCGGCAGGTGCGTCCACTCGTGCTGCGCTATGGAGACCTGATGGCCGTCCTTATCGAAGATCACTGCCCGGCAGCTACCTGTGCCGGCGTCGACCGCCATCACGTACTGCGGCATCAGCGTCCGGCGCGGGCTTCCGGATTAATAACAGTCTCCATCATCTCGCCCTTCGCATACAGTTCGAGCTGGTTCGCCACGATGAATGCGCCCTTCGTCGTCGTCTCGCGCGTAGCCCCGGCGATATGGGGGAGGACGACGATGTTGTCCAGCTCGAGCAAGGGGTTGACGGGTCTTGCGGGCTCGTAGCGGACCACGTCCACCGCGGCGCCCGCGAGAGTCCCGTTCTTCAGGGCGTCGAGCAGGGCCGACTCGTCTACCAAGCTGGGTCGGGCCGTGTTGACGAAGTACGACCCGCGCTTCATCAGCGAGAACTGCTTGCGTCCGACCAGGTTCTCGTTCTCCTTAGATTCCCTGGCGTGGAGCGAGACGTAGTCGGACTTCATGGTCTGCTCGAAGCTCGCCGCTGCGATGCCCTCAGACTCGATCGTCGCACGGCTGAGGAAGGGGTCGTAGACGAGCACCCTCATGCCAAACGCAATGGCCTTCTTCGCGACCTTCGAGCCGACCCGGCCGAACCCTATCAGACCCAGCGTCTTCCCTTCCAGCTCGGAACCCGTGAACCTGGCGCCTTCGAAGTTGTCATTCCCGACGACCTTCACCGCCCTGACGTGGTCGTAGGCCTTGATCAGGTTCCTCGACAGGATGACCATCAGGGCCATAGCCAGTTCCGCCACCGCCTCAGCGTTCTTCCCCGGTGCGGTGACGACCTGGATTCCTCTCTTGGTCGCCGCTGCGACGTCCACGTTTACCGGACCTCCCCTGGCGCAGCAGACCACCCTCAGATTGGGCGCGGCCGCCATGACTTCGTCGGAGACGGGCGCCCCGTGCACGACGAGCACCTCCGCGTCCCTCACCTCCGGGATGAGCTGCCTCGGGCTCCCGAGATACTCCCGGAGAGACTTCTCCGAGGGCGTCGCCGGGATCAGTTTCGTCCCCTCGTCGACGGCGAGGAACCGCACATCGTTCTGTTCCGCCAGGCCAGCTAAGGCCTGGCGGAAGACGTCAAGGCCGATGAAGCTGTCCCCGAAGACCACTACCTTCATTGAAGCCTGGCCGCGATTTTGCGCGGGTAATATAGATTGGGTTCTATTCGGGAGGTATCTCTGCCAGCACGGAGCCAAGGTTAATCCCCTTGCCCTTGAAGTAATAGTACCTCGCGATGTATATTATGACGCCGGACCCGAAGATGCACGCCAGGAGGGCGTCTGCTATGGGCGTCGACGGCCCTACTGCAGGTGTCGTGACTGCAAAGTAGAAGGTTACCGCCATGGCAATCACAGAAAGGGCACCGAATACCTGCAACAGGCGCGCCCCGCCTGCAAGTCCCTTCGACAGGTCCTTCCTCCTGATTGGCATAACTATGGCTGAGATGCCCACTACGATCCAGACTATCGACCAGATCGTCGTCGTATTCAAGACCTCTCCGATGTAGCTCGTGTACGCTGTGAAGAGCATGAGGATGGTCCCTACCGCCAGCGTCAGCACCGTCGCCTTGATCGGGATATGGAGTCTTGAGTTGATGTCGGCAAAAGTCTGCGGGAGGATCCTGTCGAAGGAGAACGCGAAGACGTACCTCGAAGCGCTGAGGACGAGCCCGCAGGCCCACCATGGGAAGAAGACGAGGAATCCGAGCTGGACGAAGGTTGCGAGGTATGCATTACCCAGTATAGCAGGTACGAAGACCGCCAGCCATGGAGAGACCCCGAGGGAGAACTTGCTTGCACCGAAGAGAGAGAAGGCGGCCTGGTTGAACTGATACGAGAGCATGTTCATTGCGAAGTAGAGGCCGGTGATGTCGATTGCCGCGCATATCGCCAGCGCAATGAGGACACCCCAGAGCATGCTGTATTTTGCATTCTTGACTTCTCCTGAGATATAGACGGAATAGTTGAATCCGTTGAAAAGGAGTACACCGAAGGGGATGCTGAGGAGAGTTGCGCTTTCAGTTATGGGGAGGTAGGGGAAGTTGTTACTCGCGGCTGCCGACAGTATGCCGTTGTACGTTGCGGTAGGCGCGCCCGTCGTCGAGGTGAAGTAGTTTGTGAAGTCTGCAGCAAACGCGCTGTTCGACGTCGCAATCAGGAATCCGACCACTATCAGGGTTCCAAGAATTCTGAAGATG
>CAZAMW010000033.1:0-7580 GCA_964486265.1 uncultured Nitrosopumilales archaeon
TTCTTATCCAGTGCGTCCATCCTCAGGGTCATGCCTGCCTTCAGGCCGCTCATGTCGGTGCGCATGGCGCTGAGCTCGGTCTTCAGATTGGCGAACTTTGCGTTCTGATCCTCCATCATCGCCTCGAACTTCGAGTTCGACTCCCCCCTGCTGGCCCGCGCGAACTCCTCCATGCGCTTCATCTGAGCCTGGGACTCGGCGATGAGGGCCTCGATCCTTTCGAGGCCCTTCTGTATCATCGGAATGGACATATGGCTGATGGGAGTTGCGATTTCCGTATTTAACCTAATGTTCGAGGCTCATTCCTCGAATACTTCTATCTCGACGCTCTTCTTCACGAAGTTCGTGAACTTCCCCTTGAAGGTGGTGGCCTTGACGTGCGCATCGTCTATGAAGTGGTACTCGGTGAACGGGGGGAGCTTGCGGGGCTTGTTCAGGATGAGCCTGTGGTACTTCACCCCGTGCTTGCTCAACCAGTCCTTGGTCGCCTCGGCGTGCTCGTCGGTGCGCGCCGTGAAGAAGCAGACGTAGTGGCCCTCGTCGAAGAGGCTGTTTATGGCCTTGATGGAGTCGTTGTAGGGTCTGGCGTGCCGCATCCTCTCGGCGCCGAGCTCGTTGGGGATGTTCTCGCATATCGTGCCGTCTATGTCTATGATGAATATCTTCACTTTCGTGCTCTCCACGCGTTCAACCTGGTGCAGACATCGAAGGTACCTGAAGGTTCTCGAAGACCACCTGCCTGAGCTTCTCGGCCATCTTTAGCGGTTCGGGGTGCTGCCAGACGTTCCTGCCGACCGCGATGCCCGTCGCCCCCGCATCGATGGCGCCCCTCGCCTGCGCGAGGAACGCGTCGTCCGTCGCCGCCTTGGGACCTCCCGACATGAAGACCTTGGTCTTCCCGGCGGCCCTGACTGCCCAGCTGAACGACTGTGGATCTCCTGTGTACTTCACCTTGGCCGCATCCGCTCCCAGCTCGAGCGCCGTCCTGGCCGCGTACGCGACTATCTCCTTTGTCGTGTCGCTCTGGACGGACGCGCCCCTCGGATAAACCCAAGTAACGACCGCGATACCCCTCTCCCGCGCCTGCTCCTGCACCCTTCCGAACTCCGCGAACATCTCCGACTCGTACCCGCTTCCCAGGTAGATGGTGTATCCTATCGCCTTCGCACCAAGCGAAACGGCGTGCTCTACAGAGCAGTTCTGCCTGGCGACCGGCTCTCCCTTCGGGAGGCTCGACTTGCCGTTCACCTTCAGGATCAGGGGGACCTTCCCGTCGTAGTATCTCTCGGCGAGACCCTTCTGCAGTGCCAGACCGTTGAACCCTCCCCTGGAGGCGATCTCGACTATGAAGGCTGGGTCGACGTTCCTGTTGTCGAAATCGGCGCTCGGACCGTGCTCAAGGCCCTGGTCGTATGCCAGGACTAGGCTCTTGCCATCCCTTAGAAAGACGTCCATGCGGTCGTTCTTGCCGTTCAAAGCCCTTCACGCAATAGCTTTATCCCCTTCGGGCCGTATTTAAGGGTGAAGCGAAAATTTGTCGATCTTAACAGACCACCTACGCGAGCACGCTCCCGGGGAGCTCTCCCCCATAATTTCGGCCATCGCGACCTCAAGCGTCATGGTAAGGGATGCCCTCCCCACCAGCAGGGGCATGGCCCGCGGAGTCAACCCCTCGGGAGAGCGCCAGGCCGAGGTGGACGTCTACTCGAACGACGTCTTCTGTTCTTCCCTGCTCATCACGGGCCAGGTCGCCGAAGTGGCGTCCGAGGAGATGAAGTCTGCCAAGCAGGGCAACGGGTCGGTCCACGTGGCCATGGACCCGCTGGATGGCTCGTCGAACATCTCGACGAACAACCCGCTGGGCTCAATCTTCGGGTTTTACTCCGCGAAGCTGCCATGCAGCGGAGAGTACCTCGTCGGGGCTGCGTACGTCACCTATGGTCCGATGCTCACGGTGACCTTCTCCACCGGCGGCGCCCCCCAGACCTTCGTCTGCGTGAACAGCACGGGTTCGCCTGAATTCCGTCTCCTAGAGGCGGACCTCCGGATACCCGACAAGCAAGAGGTCTTCGGGCTGGGAGGACAGAGGAAGGAGTGGATAGAACCGGTCGAGCGCTTCGTCAGTTCGCTCGAAGCGCGGGGCCTGAAACTCAGGTACGGAGGGACCTTCGTCGGGGACTACAACCAGGTCCTGCACTACGGAGGGATATTCGGCTATCCTGCGCTCAAGAACAAGCCCAAGGGAAAGCTCAGGATGCTCTACGAAGCAGCCCCCATGGCCTACCTCACCGTAAGGGCCCAGGGCCGGGCCTCGGATGGGTCGAGAGACATCCTCTCCATATCACCGATGAGCCTGGCCGAGCCGACCCCTCTCTATCTCGGCACAGAGAGCCTCGTCAAGGAACTCGAGGCCATGATTGCCGGTCGCTGAACGCTCAGACCAGCGCCGCTGCCAGTTCCTGGATCTTCGCGTCCCAGTCCGTCGACTTCACCACGCTGCTCGCGACCAGTATGCCCTGTGCGCCGAGCTCGACGGCTCTCCGCGCGTCCGCGGCACCGACGATACCCGCCCCGCACAGCACCATCCCGCGGAATCCCGCCCTCCTCGCGGCCTCGACCGAGCTGGAGATGAGCTCGGGCCTAGCGGTGGAGACTGAGACTCCCGTGCCTATCAGCTCCGGTGGTTCCACTGCGATGTGCTCCGGGGAGAACCTGGCGACCTCAATGAGCTCGGCCGTGTCCTCGGCGCAGACGCATGAAACCAGCCGGAGACCCTTCATCCTGGGGACGAGCCTCCCGATGGCCTCGACGGGCAGGCGAGCCTCGGCGTGGTTGATGATCGAGCCGGCGCATCCGAAGGCCTTCAGCGCCTCGGGAATGACCGCTCCCGTGCTCTTCCCCTCTGCTGAGTCGTCGACCCTCTGACTGAGAACAGGTATCCCGACCCCCGAGGCCACCGATGAGAGGGAGGGAACCGGCGGAGCGACCAAGACGTCGACCTCGACCCTCGAGGAGACGCGCTCTGCGGACCTTGCTAGGCGCAGGGCTGAAGCCCCTAGGACCTCGGGATAGTTCTTGAGATTGATAAGAAAGACGGGCTTCCACATGTTTCAGACTGCCGAGAAGACCCGGCGCCGGTGCTATAAGATAATCGAAGCTCGGAGGCTAGACCGCCGCTGACCTAGAATTCGTCATCCGAGTCCTCTTCCCATCCGTCTTCGTCAAGGTCTTCGTCGAATTCCTCGTCAGACTCGTCGTCTTCCATCGACATGGCGGCTGCGGGCGCTTTTCGCTAAACTATTAAGGCTTGCTGGGGTCGACGCGTCGTCTTGGTCATGACTATCGGCGTCGACGCGGCTTCGTTGTCCTCAGCCGCCAAAGTCGTCAGGGGCGGGGGCATCGTCGCCTTCCCGACCGACACCGTGTACGGGCTGGCTTGCGACCCGTGGAGCGAAGCCGCTGTGGACCGGCTGTTCGAGGCAAAGCGCCGAGAGGCCAAGCCCATCCCCGTCCTCTGCGCTGACTCTGTGGAGGCCGAGTCCGTCGTGAGCTTCAACGAGAAAGCCCTCGAGCTTGTGAAGAGGTTCTGGCCCGGGGCGCTGACCATAGTCGCCCCCCTCAAGCAGACCGTCCCGCTGAGACTCGACCAGGGAAGCGGATGGCTTGGGGTCCGTGTTCCCGACCATCGCGCAGCCAGGGAGCTCGCCCGGCTGTCGGGCGGTTTCATCACGGGGACGAGTGCCAACGTCTCCGGCCGGCCCTCGTGCACGACCGCGGCGGAGGTGAGCGACTCGCTTGGCGACCGGATAGACGCGATCATCGACGGGGGGCCGTCTCCTGGAGGCGCTTCGACGGTTGTGAAGGTGGTCGGTGGGTCTATCGAGGTTTTAAGGAGGGGTTTAATCGGCGTTGAGTCGGGGATTACGCGGGAGTCCAATAGATGAACCTGATTCTTACATCCCAGAAGGGCAGCGAGGCGAAGGCCTCGGCGGAGTTCAAAGAGATTGCACTCCAGCATGGAATCCGCAAACTCCACGTCGAAAAGTCCGACTTCGACGGCCTCTTGGAGGTGGACATAGAGGACCCGCGCGGGTTCGTCGCCTTCCTTCGGGACTACGTCCGCTCCGAACCCTTCAGGGTCCACTTCATCCAGAGGGTCATCCCCGTCGACATGGTCGTGGACACGATCCTGGAGCAGATTAAGGAGGCCGCCAAACAGCTCGGGGAACAGATCGGCGAGTCAGAGACATTCAAGATAGACGTCGACGAGAGAGACTCGCCCTACACAAGACGACAGCTCATCGACGCCGTCGCAGACGTGGTCGACCGCAAGGTGAACCTCGAGTCCCCCGACAAGGTCCTGCAGATAGAGGTCCTTGGCGAGTACTCGGCGCTCAGCCTGGCCAGGCCCGACGAGATGATCAGCATCACGAAGCTCAAACGCGGGGCCTAGGTCCGGGTCCCGAGCAGCGCCGCCGATTCCACCATCCTTAGGCTCCTTTCGTCGTTGTCGTCGCCCTCGCGCAGCGCGTAGCCTCGCATCTTGGAGAGCTTCTTGCTCAGCTCCGAGAGCTCCTTCTTCGTACCCGCGGCGACCAGCATCTTGGTGCCCTTCGCCGTGTAGCCGTTCTTCTCAAGCGCTACGGTGATCTGGTTCGTCCCCGCCAGCCTCAGCAGAAGGTCGACCTCAGGTTTGGCTGCGAGCAGCGCTCCCGTGCTCTTTGCGCGCATCGTCTGGGCCGCGATCATGCGTACCGCCGCGGCGCTGGGAAGCACATTCATGCTTACGACCTGAATGACGAGGCGCGGGAACTCCGACCGCAGTCCGCGCAGCTCCCGTTCGGCTGCTGCTGCTTCGGCCTTCACAACGGCGGAGACGGCTGAGCTCGAGGTCTCACCCTCCGTGGGAGAACGGCACCAGGAAGACCTCGTCGCCGTCGTGCAGCCTCCGGTCGTCGGAGGCGGCAGTGAACGCGCTCTCTCCGTTAACCACGAGGAGAGTGTTGAACCTGTTGAAACCTACGCCGGGGTCAGACCCCGCCATCTTTCGGAGCGCGTCGACCAGCTCCCCAGCGGACATCTCTCCGGTGAGTTCGACGACCTCGCGGCCGAGGCTCGTCTTTATGTGTCCCATGCACTTCACCCGGACTGTCATTCGAAGACCACCACGGGTTCCCTGTACAGCCTTCCGCGATAAAAGGAGGGCGCCTCTATGACGCGCGCCGTTCTGGTGGAGAGCATCCTTTCGAGTATGTCCTCCTGAGAGCGGAGCAACGCTATGGGATAGTTCACGCCCATCGGGCGCGCGGGGAGGACGTGCAGGGTCGTCTTTGGCGGGAAGAGCCTCCCTTCCATGGCGGCGCTGACCACCTGCTCCTTCTTGAAGATAGGGGTTACGAGGGCCATACAGTCCCCCGCGAGAAGCTCTGACGACACTGTCCCTTCATCGATGTAGCCCATGGGCGCCCCGTCGTTCCTGACGACGCGGTCGAAACTTCTGGCGGCCTCTACGACCGACTCGGTGGTGACGTCGGTGGTGGGCTTGAACGCCTTCCCCCTGTATGTGAGCTTCAGTCCCGAGTGCAGCGTCTCGTCGTCCCAGGTGAGCGGGGCCTCGTCGGTCATCGAGAGCTCTCGCCGAGCTTCGAGCACGAGCCCCTCGTCGGGGTTCTCCACAAAACGGAACCATCGGAAGAGCTTCACCTCGTCTGACGCGTAGTCGACCAGGGAACAGACCACGCACCTGGCGCCCATCCGCTTCAGCGACGCCAGCCGGTGCATGCCGTCGAGGACAATCGAAGACCTCTCGTCCACTATGATCGGGTCACGCTGGACGCTGTCTCGCATCAGCTTCCTTGAGAGCCGGTCGGCGAGGAACGGGACGGTCTCTTCATGAGGGACCAGTTGCCCTATCGGTACAAGTTTGAGTTTGACTTTTTCCTTCGCTGGCACGGAGCCTACTCCGCCTGCTTCTCGACCTCTTCCTCTTGCGCAGCTCTGCCGTTCATCTTTGTGATGTAGCCCGCTATCTTGTTCCTCAGCATCTTCGAATGGACCATGGCCACCTTGTTCAGCTGTTCCTTGTTAGCTTGATAATCGGTCCCGAAAACACCGGGAAACTTCTGCACTATCTCCTCCGAAATCCTCCGAACTCTATCCAAAGTTGAGAGTCGCCCGCGAGATAGGCTTGATTAAGCTTGCTATGGTACACCGCCATGGCCGGTCTCGCCCTCGGGCGACTCGACGCGAAGCTCAGGAGAGGAACCGGCCGGCGTTTCCCTTGACCGTGCGGGCCATCTCGTCGAAACCCACTCCCCTGACTTCAGCGAGCCGGAACACGACGCTCGGGATGAGGGCCGGTCCGCCTCCCCCTCCTATGGCCTTGTACCCCACGGGTCCGTCGCTCTCGGTGAGCAGCCTCTCCGTCGGGATGACGGTGGCGACCCTCCTGACCCGCTTCGAATATAGTATCGCCGGGCCCACTGAGACATAATAGCCGCTCGACACCACCCGCTGGACGTGCTCCTCTCCCTCGAACCAGTGCATCAGCACCTGGGCGAGTCTGAAGCTGGAGAGCGCGTCGAGACAGGCCTTCTCTGAACCTCTGCTGTGGACCTGTACGGGCTTACTGAACCTCTCAGCGAGGCCCAGCTGGTCTAGAAACGCCTTCATCTGGAGGCTACCCGGAGAAGCGTCGGAGTACTTCGCATCCAGCCCTATCTCGCCCACCCCGTCGGCGCCTGCGACGAGCCCGCCGAGGCTCTGGCTAGGCGGCTCCTCACCCACGTCTGACGGATGGACGCCCAGAAAGCACCGGACCGTCTCCGGGTGCTCCCGTCTCAGCGTCAGGTTCGCCCCAAACTCGGCGGCGTTGACCGTGCAGGAGGCGAGGACGGTGCCGTTCATCGATGCCAGTTGCAGGACGGGGCCGGGATCCCGGTAGGCGGGAAGATGGATGTGCGCGTCGACGAGCTCCAATAGGGGCCCCGCACCCACCTTCATTATATGCGCTCCCAATGGTGCAAATCTAAACTATCCACGTGCCATTCCTCGTTATTCCGGTCTCTTTGCTCTAATGGGTGAAAATCATCCGGACGAACGGTATTGGAGCTGAGATGCAATCGCTTTGACACAAAACGTTTAATTATTCACCTAGCCGCGTCAAAAAAGTATGTCTGAGTCTGAGTTTGGCTTGGTGGCAGTGTACCGCCTGATAAAGAAGGCAGGCGCGGACCGCGTCGGCGACGATGCTGCCATGGAGCTTAGAGCCGTCCTGGAAGACCTGGGCACTCAGGTTGCCAAGCAGGCGATCGAGATGGCCAAGCACGCGGGGAGGAAGACGGTGAAGCCATCTGACATCAAGCTCGCGGCCAGGGCGGTCCTCAAGACCTGAGCGTTCCGAAGGCTAAGACAAGCTTTAATCCAATAGTGTGAAGGGGCCCTCCAACTCGCCCCGATGGTGTAGCCCGGTCAAGCATGTTACCCTCTCGAGGTAGCGACGTGGGTTCAAATCCCGCTCGGGGCATCCAATTGGCTTTCTTTGTCTTTCATTCGTCGGAATAGGAGTGAATAGAGCCGTG
>CAZAMW010000033.1:7590-10614 GCA_964486265.1 uncultured Nitrosopumilales archaeon
CCAGCACGTCGCCCGACGGCTGGCCGCCTCGCTGTCGGACCGGGTCGAGCTCGGAGAACCGTTGGCGGCGCCGCCCCCTCCGGGTCGCCACCAGCACCGAGCCGCTGGCCACGTGGGTGAAGGAGGCCAGCAGCTCGGCCAGGAACAGCCGGCGTCCGGGGCCGGAGAGGAAGTCTTACAGGACAAATCCCAACGAGTCCCACCCGTTGCATGAAATCCTTCGGGTCCGGGTTCCGCTAGGTCCGGGAGAGCGCTTTGGAGAGGTCTTCCTTCAGGTCCTCGACGTCTTCGAGGCCCACCGCGAGCCTGAGCAGGTTCTCCCCTATCCCCAGCTCCTTGCGGACCGCTGGGGACAGCGTCTTGGAAGCGCTCGTCAGCGGGTAGTTGAGGAGGGATTCGGTCCCGCCGAGGCTGGGCGAGGGCTTCACCACCTCGACGTCCCTGAGCACGCCGAGGGTCTCCTTCCTGCCCCCCTTGACCTTGAAGCTCAGCACACCGCCGAAGAGCTTCTGTCTGAAGAGCCTCCGGGCGGTCGCGTGGTACGGGCTGTCGCTCAGCCCCGGGTAGTAGACGCTCTCGACCCTGGGATGGTCCTCGAGGAACTCCGCCAGCGCCTGGGCCGTTTCGCACTGCTCCCTGAACCTAACCTTCAGGGTGCCGACCCCCCTGAGAGCGAGCAAGGCCTCGAACGGCCCCATGATCGAGCCGAGCCTCCTCCTGAACTCCCAGAGTTCGACGAGGTCCATCGGGTCGTCCAGCGACAGGACGCCACCTATGAGGTCGTTGTGCCCTCCGATGTACTTTGTGACGCTTTCGAGCGCTAGCCAGGCACCGTCCTCGAGCGGCCTGTAGAGCACGGGCGTAGCGAACGTGTTGTCCACGACCAGCCTTGCCCCCACCTCCCTGCACCTCTTTGCTATCTTGTGGACGTCGACCACCCTCAGCAGAGGATTGGTGATCGTCTCCAGCATCACGAGCGAGACGCCCTCTCCGACCTTTGCCAGGAAGTCCTCCGTCTCCGGTCCAGCCAGGGCCGTCTTCACGCCGAACTTTGACAGGTTCAGCGCGAGGTCCTGGGTCGTGCCGTACGACTCCTTGGTGATGACCACGGTGTCGCCGGAAGCGAGCGCCGTGACGTAGACCGCAGCGATGGCTGCCATCCCGCTGCTGAACGCGAGCGCTTCGTGGCCGCGCTCGAGCTTCGCCACCACCTTTTCGAAGCCACGGACGGTCGGGTTCTCCTCGCGCGAGTATTTCTGCTCGAAGCCGCGGTCGCTTTTCCGCGTCTCCCCAGTCCTGCGGTCAGGGTGCTCGAATATCGTCGACAGGTAGAGCGGGACCTTGAACATCCCTGTGTCCACGTCGTAGTACCCGTGACCGTGGACGGCGTCCGTCGAGAGCCTCGCCAAGAGTGAAGTTCCGGGCCGCCCTGGCGTTCATAAGCCTAGCGAAATAATAATTCCCCAAGGAATTCTGGCGCGCTCAGCGGGTCCTTACGCTGCTGTCGAGCTGCTCCATCCATGCCACTATACCGCCCTTGAGGTTCTTGGCCTTCTTGAATCCCATGTCGCTCAGCAGGCGGACCGCCTGGGCGCTCCTCTGGCCCGAGTGGCAGTAGGCGACGATGTCGTCGGCGGTGTCGAGCTCATTGACCCTCTGGCGGAGCTCCCCGAGAGGTATCAGCCTGGCCCCCTCTATGCGTGCCATCTCATACTCCGATGGCTCCCTTACGTCGAGCAGGAAGACGTCGTCCCCCGCGTCGATCAGCCGCTTGAGCGCTCCGGCGGTCACCTCCTTCACCTGGTCGCCCTCATCCTTCACCCCGCAGAAGGCCTCGTAGTCGATGAGCGCCTTCACGGTCGGGTGCTCTCCGCACACGGGGCAGTCGAGGTTCTTCCGGAGCTTGAGCTCCTTGAACTTCATATCCAGGGCGTCGAACAGCAGAAGCCTGCCGATCAGAGGGGTGCCCTTTCCAAGGATTAGGTCGATAGCCTCGGCGGCCTGGATGCTCCCCATTATTCCCGGAAGCACACCGAGGACCCCTCCCTCGGCACACGAGGGGACGAGCCCCGCAGGCGGCGGTTCGGGGTACAGGCACCTGTAGCACGGCCCCTCCTTGGCGTAGAAGACCGACGCCTGTCCCTCGAACCTGAATATGCTAGCATAGACGTTCGGCTTGCCGAGCAGCACGCACGCATCGTTCACGAGATACCGGGTGGGGAAATTGTCGGTACCGTCCATGACGATGTCGTAGTCCTTCAGGATGTCCAGCGCGTTGGACGAGTCCAGTCTGAGCTTGTGCAGCTCTATGCTGACGTTGGGGTTTACCTTCAGCAGCCTCTCCTTCGCGACCTCGGCCTTGCTCCTGCCGACGTCCTCCTCGGAGTAGAGGACCTGCCTGTGCAGGTTGCTCTTCTCGATGTCGTCGAAGTCCACTATCCCTACCCTGCCGACCCCCGCGGCGACGAGATATATCGCGGAGGGCGTGCCGAGGCCGCCCGCCCCGACAATCAGGACGCTCGAGTCCTTCAGGGCCTTCTGGCCCTCGAGCCCGACCTCTGGCATTATCAGGTGTCTGCTGTACCTGGCGAACTCGCTGGGGGAGAAGCTCGGGCCCTGGTAATCGTGGCCCGGTGCGCCTCCGGCGACAGCGGGCACTATCATCAGGACGTCTCCGTCCTTCAGTGTCGTCTCCTCCCCCTGAAGGTACCTTACGTCCTCCTCGTTCAGGTACAGGTTGATGAAGTTCCTCAGCCTCCCGTTGTCCGAGTACAGGTAGCTCCTCAGGTCGGGAAAGGTCGTCACCAGTTCCTGCAGGGCACTCTTGACGTCCTTGGAGTTCAGCTGGAGTTCGTCCTCATCGTCCGTGTGCTGCCTCAGGGCCGTCGGTATGATTATCTTGACTGACATCATCCCACCACCTGTATCTCTTCTTCCGCAGCCGACCTGTGGTCGTCCGAGGGCAGCCACGCCCTGGTGTCGCCGGCCCGTCCCTTGGGGACCGAGGTCACCACGTACGAGTAC
>CAZAMW010000034.1:0-1671 GCA_964486265.1 uncultured Nitrosopumilales archaeon
AGGTAGGCGACATTTGCTGCGTGCTTGTAGTGAAGGGTTTGTTCGAGCCCTAGCCTCGGGTCGCCAAGGCTTCCTTTGACCTCGACGACCGCAATCTCACCGGCCCTAACTGCGACAATGTCGGCTATCCTGCCTCTGAGTTTGACTTCTCTTGAGACATCCCATCCCGCGGCTGACAAGTAGTCGGCGACCTTCGAGATGATTCCAGCCTCCGAGGTCATAATAAAAGACGTATTTCTCAATAGCGAATAATCATTCTCTAAATAGAAATACCAGTATTAATAAAACTACCTGAAGTTCGGGGCAACTTGGGAGGGCAGCTTAACGACAACCTCTGAGTCGGGGAGCTGGGCGATGTACTCCCATCCCTGGCTGATATGGACCTTCAGTTCGCTCATGGGGATCACCTTCTGCTTGTGCCCGTTGTTCGCCATCGCCCCGAGAAGCTTCTCCCTCACCATCGCCTGGATGTCCTCGTCCTTGACGTTCGACAGGTCCATCTTGTCGACCTCCTCCTGGGTGTACCCGGCGACCTGCGTCAGAATCTGCCGCTTGAAGGACTCCTTGACATCCTCCTGGCTCATCCCTCGCTTCCGCAGCATTATCGTGATAGCGTCCATCCCTTTGAGGTAGAACTCCCTCATCTGGTCCTCGGTGTATCGCCGATACGCAGAGTCCAGGAAGAGCTTGTGCCCCATGAGCGCCTCCGCGATGTCCCGACCCAGCGGCTGGAGCATCTGCGTGAAGAAGAACTTCCTCAGGCAGTTGATGTGGATGGTGTCCCTCCCGTGGTCGTCCTTCACGGCAAGACCAGCGTTCTTTAACGCGAGCGAGAAGATGTGGTCGGCGTTCCAGTAGGACGTAGGGACGTTGCCCGTCTTGTGTTCGTGGCCCCGCGTAGAGGTCTGAAAGAGATAGTCGTCGGGATTGTTGATCCGCTCGCGGAGGAAATCCTTCAGGAATGTAGCCGCCTCGTCGCTGATGAAGCAGTACCGCGCCTGCCTGTCCTTGGTCACCTCTGCCTTCAGGCGCACCGTCGCTGGATTCTTGGAGAGGTCGATGTCCTTGACCTTTAGGGTCAGGAACTCCCCTATCCTCATCCCGCTGGAAGCAAGCATCGTTACCAGGGCCTTACCGCGCGCATCGGTGTGCGTGAGGACGCTCCTGAGCTCCTCGGGTGTCGGGACCCTGTCAGCGGTGACCGCGTGATACCGGGGAAGGTCCACCTTCACCCGCATCTTCGCGTTGTCGAGCTCGAAATCGTTGATGGCAAGAAACTTCTTCACTACAGATAGACGATTCCGGAGCGAGTTGGGTGCAAACTTGTCCTTGATCATCCATGCGACGTACCCGTCGAGGACCTTGTAGACGTCGTTCTTTCTCATGTGGGCCAGGGCGTCGTCGGGCAGCATCTCCAGGTAGCTGCAAAAGTCCATCATCCCTCCGAGGGCATTCTCGACGGACTTCTTCGAGCCGCGCCTCCCTACCTTCTCGAGGTAGACCTTCAGCTGGGAGACGACCTCATCTCTATGATCCCTCCTCCACTCGTACGCCTTGCGGTTTAGGACCTTCATGCAGGGCGGGAGGTTGCTCCTAGCCCGCATTTAAGCCTTGACAGGTAGTAGTTAACTACTAGATGTCGAAGTAGAGATAGAACTCATACGGGGTGGG
>CAZAMW010000034.1:1681-10394 GCA_964486265.1 uncultured Nitrosopumilales archaeon
GCGAAGCTACCTCGTTCCTGTGGTCTCTCCTCCACTCGTAAGCCCTCCTGTTCAGGACCTTCATGCAGGGCGGGAGTACGTCCCACCCTGGATTTAAGGCTTGATAGGTAGCAGTTAACTGCTAGATATCGAAGTAGAGATAGAACTCATACGGGGTGGGCCTTGCGGCCACGGCGTTGTAGTTGGCCGTCTCCAGTTCGATTATAGTCTCAACGAGGTCGTCGGAGAAGACACCCTTGAGGAAGCTCGAGTCGCTCTTGAGGGAATCTATGGATTCCATCAGACTCCTTGGGAGTTCCTTGACTCCGAGTTGCTTCCTCTTCTGCGGAGTGAGCTCGTATATGTCCTCGTTGACTGGGTCTCCCGGGTCTAGCTTCTTCTTTATGCCGTCAAGTCCTGCCGAGACGATTGCTGCGAAAGCCAGATAGGTGTTGGTAGACGGGTCGGGAGTCCTGAATTCCGCCCTCTTGCCCTTCATGCCGGACTTGCCCTTGTAGTGCAACGGGATTCTGACGTTGGCCGACCTGTTGCCTCTGCTCCACGCCACGAAGACAGGAGCCTCGTATCCGGGTACCAGTCTTCTGTAAGAGTTCGTCGTCGGGTTGGTGATCGCGCAGAGAGCCCTGCTGTGAGCGAGTAGCCCTCCCACGTAGTATCTTCCGGTCTGGCTGAGGTTTGCATATTCGTCACTCTCATCGTAGAAGGAGTTCTTGTCACCCTTCCAGAGGCTCGACGAGACGTGCATCCCCGAGGCATTGTCTCCGAAGATCGGCTTCGGCATTATCGAGGCAATGAGACCCCTGTTCGCTGCCACATTCTTGATGACATACTTGTACGTGAGGATGCCGTCCGCGCCCGGAGTGAGCGTGTCTCTGTAGAGGTTGATCTCACACTGTCCTGCGGTGGCGACCTCGTGGTGGTGGGCGTCGTTGATTATTCCGAAGGATTCGTCGAGATGATACGCGACCTCGCTCCTGTAGTCCTGGAGCGTGTCTGAAGGAGGCGTGGGGTAGTATCCTTCCTTGAATCTTATGGGGAAGTTGGTTCCCCGTGCTTCGTAGGCGGACTCCACGGACGTTATCTTGTGGCTGCTCCCGAACGGGCTGGAGATGTCCCAGGTTACAGAGTCGAATACGAAGAACTCCATCTCAGGCCCCCAGTAGGATTCCGTGAATCCGGCCGACTTCACTGCCTCCTCTGCCTTCTGGGCCACGTATCGCGGGTCTCGCGAGAACCTTCCCTTGTCATAACCCCAGTGGACGTCGCAAATCATCCTCGCGGTCGGGAAGCGCTGGTCTCCCCAGGGTATCACCCCGAAGGTGGAAGGGTCGGGAAAGAGCAGCATGTCAGACTCAAATATTTCGGCGAACCCCTTGATCGAAGAACCGTCGAGCTTCGGAACCCCCTCCTTGAATGTGTCTGTTTCGAGCATGTTTTTGGGAATGGTGACGTGCTGAGAACGGCCAGGTACGTCCGTGAACTGCAGGTCGATGAAACGAATACCCTTGGACTCTACCTCGTCGATAACCTGTTTTGCTGTCCTCTTCCGAGGCACCAGGCCTTTTGGCGTCCTATCGAAAGGCATCGAGGCGCTTCAAGAGCTAGCGGTTATAAATCTTGCTCCGGTCTTTTACAATCGTTAATATAAATAATAAAAATGCTTATCAAATGCGAATGGAATAGCCACTGACGTTCACAAATGAAACCGGACAATCTGGACAGGCACCTGCTGAAGGAGTTGGAGGGCGATGCTCGCCAGTCCTTCCGAGACCTCGCCAAGAAGACGGGGGTTTCCGTGGTAACAGTCGCCCAGAGGGTGAGAAAGATGGAGGCGGACGGAATCATCAAGGGCTATGCCGGGATGATCAATCAGGAGAAACTGGGATACGAGATTACCACGATAACGGAGGTTACGGTCTCCAAGGGAAAGCTGGTCGAGGTCCAAGAAAGGATTGCGAAGCTGAATTCTGTCTGTGCGGTATACGATGTAACCGGCATAGAAGACAGCATAGTGATCTCCAAGTTCAGGAGCAGGGACGACGTCAGTAAGTTCACCAAAGAGTTGCTCGCAGTGCCACACGTAGAGAGGACAAACACGCATCTCGTCCTGAACACCTACAAGGAAGACTTCAGGTATCCGCTCCTCACCGAGTAGTTCCAACTTCATATACTTCTGCATGCGAACGCCTCCATCTTGAGGCCGGAGAGGAAGAAGAGTCTAGTCGAGTATAAGATACTGATTGAGGATGTCAGCGGAGGCGACATCGCGAACATCATCAGGGGGCACATAATCGTGAAGGACGAGAAGGTTCCGTTTACCGCGATAGCGTACGGAAGATATGGTGGGCAGAACGTAGCCCCAAAGCTGTCCTCGGTCGCAAAGAAGAAGCTCAAGGGGATGTTCGAAGATTTGGAGGGATTCGAGGAGGACCTTCAACTGCGGCTCGTCGCGGGTGATTTCGACATGAAGCCGGGTCAGGGAAGTGCGCACGACCACCAACATCAGCATAGCGGAGAGGAGAGATAACGAACCTAATCGCCGGAGGAACGGGCCTCATCGGTGGGCATCTCGCCGAATACTTCTTCAAGGAGGGAGAGATATCGAAGGGGGTCTTCAGAAAGGGGTCGCACCTACGCATCCTCGACCAGTGCGGGGTACAATGCATCGAAGCCGACCTCATGGACCGGCATACGCTTCACGAACCGCTCGACGTGGTGGACGTCGTCTACAATCTCGCCTCGCCTCCGCCTGGAGCTAGCGATGAAGAATATTCGAAGTTTAACGAGGTCGCCCTGAACAATCTTCTCGAAGAAGCGAACGAGCACGGTACGAAGGTCTTCGTCCACCTGAGCTGTCTTGATGTCTATGGGTCCGGAGGCAGGGTAGGGACTACGACCGTCCCGACGCCCAAGGACGATTATCAGAGGGCGAAACTCGACGCCGAGAACAGGGTGATTGGATTCGGGGAGAAGAATCCCGACATGAAGGTGCGCGTGGTAAGGGCGGCGAGAGCCGTTGGTCCGAGAGACACCGCAATAACCGTCCCGGTCCTGAGGATGGCGGAGCATGGTAAGGTGATTCTTCCGTCAGGAAGCTCGAGCGCAATGTCGCTCAGCCATCCGAAGGATGTCGCTCGGGCCCTCCTAAGAGCTGCGACCTACACGGGCGCGAACCAGCTTTTTTTGGTCAAGTCGTTCGACGCTAGCCTTGATGCTTACTCCCGTGCCCTGCTGACGGCCACGGGCAAGAAGGCCGAGGTGAAGTCCGTCGGTCTGCTCTCCGGCAAGACTGCTATCTCGCCGTATCATTCGGGCCAGGTAAGGGCAGGAATCAGCCTGGATGCCCAAGATTCGTGGGCGGCGATAACCTATGCGCCTTCCTATACGATACAGAAGACTGTCGAGGAGGTATCGGAATGGCATCGCAAAGAGCCTTGGGCGACAAGAGACCTCGCATAGATGGAGTCCTGAGGAAGATAGCCAGGATGGTCGCCGAGAGCACCGACAAGCGAGCTACCGCTCTCGCCGAGCTGAGGGACGCTGAATCCGGAGACCCCTTCAGGATACTAATTGGGACGGTGTTGTCCCACAGGACGAGGGATGAGAGCACTTCCAAGGCGACCGAGAGGCTCTTCGAGGTGTACGATACGCCCGAGAAGCTCGCCATGGCGGACATCCGAAAGGTCAGGGAGTTGATCCGGTCCGTCGGATTCTACAACATGAAATCGAGGAACGTGAAAAGGGTCGCGAAACAGGTCGTGGAAGAGTTCGGCGGGCGGGTACCGGACAATCTTGATGATCTTTTGAAGCTTCACGCGGTCGGAAGAAAGACCGCGAACTGCGTGCTGGTGTATGGTTACAACAAACCCGCCATACCCGTCGACACCCACGTCCATCGGATTGCGAACAGGCTGGGCCTCGTAGACACGCGGACCCCCGAAGAAACCGAGGAGGAGCTCATGAAGACTGTCCCGAAGAAATACTGGCTGCAGCTCAACGAACTCTTCGTACGGTTCGGTCAGACGACGTGTAAGCCGATCGGTCCCAAGTGCGGCATCTGCACTTTGCGTCCCGAGTGCAAGTACTACAGAGAGGTGGTCGCTCCTAGGAGCGCGTAACACTAAGTCGATTTCTCGTTCTGATAGAATCCGCTGTAGAGCGACTCGGCAGGCTTCTCGTTTCTGAGGAGGACCAGCTGGATGAGCGCCTCGGTCCTATGGACTTTTGCCGCTATCGGGGTGAACATCGCCTGCGTCGGTTCACCGCGGTAGCCGCTGTCGAATACGGCCGATTCGAGTTTGATGATTCCCAGCCTGTTTATCGATGAGCGCGGGAAGGCAAGTCCGGTGCATGTCGCCGGAATTGAAACCTCCGGAAAACGGAGCTCGTACAGGTTTCCACTCTCGTAGTTGTAGAACCCTTCGGCGTCAGGGAGTACGATGAGCTTCTCGGTAGAGACAGCCCCGTTCTCCCCGAGGTAACCTCGCCTGTCCCCGTGCAAGATAATCGTCGCGTCCATCGGTAGTCGGCGCACCTGAATGGGGGCCAGGTCGACCCCGTTGGGATTGATCTTCACATAAGACTTGCAGCACGTCGCTACCTCGCGTCCGCTGACGACCGACACAGCGCAGACGCGATGGGAGAGAACTAAAAAGTTTGATAGAGCTCATGCCTTCCGGGCCCAATAGCCCGTGACCACCCCCCAGGTAAGACGGCTGCTACCGATTTCGGAGAAGCCAGCCGACCTGAGGACCGCGTTGAAGTCAGCGTCCCAGATTCTTGACCTGATGATATCCGGGAGGACCAGATAGGTGAAGGCCGTGCCTGGGTCGAAGAGTTGGACGACCCTGCCGAGCAGCCTGAGCAGGCCATAGGCGTAGACCGCGTGGAACGGAGCGAACAACCCCCTCGGAGCCGAGAAATCGTAAAGGACTAGCGTGCCTCCCTTTCGGAGGACGCGGGCTGCCTCGCCGGCGAGGCGCTTGGGGTTGCAGTACTTTACGACGTAGCATGAAAGCACGACATCGAACGAGTCGTCCCTAAACGGCAGATTTTCTGCGTCCCCCAGGTTAAGGGACGACAGGGAAGGAATCCTCTTCGTTTGTGCCAGTCTGAGCATGTCTTCCGTGATGTCCACCCCGACGACGCGGCTCGTGCCACCGATTCTCTCCTCAAGGACGCCCGTCCCACAGCCTATGTCAAGGATCGCTTCCCCCCTCTGGATTTCGGCTCGTCTGAGAAGCCAGCTCTTCCAGTATGCGTCCTGCATCAGCGTAGCGGCATCTAGCACCCGCTCGTACGACGGTGACAGACCTTGGAAGATTCTCTGGGCCAGGGTCTGGACTCCGGAGTCCACGTCGACGAGAGGCCTTGCAGAGCTTAATAATCTGACTGACCGATTCGCGCCTGTTGGAAGCCCCTCCAGTTGAACCCGACATGGTCGGTCCTTGGAAGACCAACGCGTGGTTCTACGGATTGCGGACACCGTTCAGCCTCGTCTTTCTCGGCTGGATTACCCTCGCACAGGCGATAGCCCCGAACTTCGACCTTGAAATCTATCTGTTGACAATGCTCGCGTCGTTCTTCGGCCTAGTCGTTGGCGCCCACTACGTCGACATAGGCTCGAGCAAGGCAAAATTCTCACCATATCTCAAGGTCCCGAGGTCGATGCTCGCCGTGGGCCTTGTCGCGGTCGCCCTCGGGGTGGCGGTAGGCGTGTACATAGCGGCCAGATGGAACCCGTTCTTCCTTGCCTTCGTCCTGGTCGAAGGGTTCGCCGCAATCGCGTATCCGCGGGAGAGTCCGAAGCTGATGCATTCGTACGCTGGATTCGGCCTCACGTGGGGGACGATACCGTTCCTTGGAGCCTATTTCATCCAGACGTCTACCCTGAGTTTCCTGGCAGTGGGGTTGTCGATATTCATCGGTCTGAGCGTGGTGATGATGCATCACCTGGCGATAATGAGCAGAGAGTCTCCCGCCTGGAAAGATGCTCTCTACCTGCTCCGCATCTATAACTACGCGGTCTACGCCGTGGCCCTCGCCGCTATCCTCGGCAGACTGATCGTTCCCTAGCCGCGCTTCATCCAGAAGACAGTCTTGCAGTTGTGACACACGAATCCGTCATACGTGGAGCCCTTCCTGTCAACGAAGGGTTCAGCTTTCTTCAGGATACGACCGCAGGCCACGCAGGCCTGGTCTGTCTCGGTCTGTTCGACCTTGGACCAATCCATCATGTAATAGGTCCTGAAGATCAGCTCGCCCGCGTCGTCTATCTTCAAGACGTATTGAGCGGACGCTGTCGATTAAAAAGTATGCCTCCGAGAGACTTTAATGAGAAGGACTGGGAGGTCTCAATATGGAGAAGCTCTTCGGGAGGTCGGTCGCCGACGCTTCGAAGCTAATCGAACTAACCGACGAAGATTACACCCTGTTCGAGCGGGTCGAGCAAGCCTGCGACGAGCTGCTGGTCCCAGAGTTCGAGAGGTACATCGAGAGAAAGTTCAATGAGAAGGTGCCGGAGGTCATGAAGAAGTACCACCTCATGGGGGTGCCCATCTCGAAGAAGTATGGGGGAGACGGGGCTAGACCGCTGGTCCACTCGCTCACCCTCGAGAGGTTCGGCCAGCTCGGGCTCAGCGCGGTCACGTTCGTAGACGTGCACCAGGCTCTCGGGAGCCTCACTCTGCAGGAATGGGGGTCGGAGGAACTCAAGCAGAGATGCCTCACCAAGGCAGCCACCGGCGAGGTGATACTCGCCTACGCCCTCACCGAGCCGGATGCGGGAAGCGACCCCGCATCGCTCAAGACCCAGTTCAGGAAAGACGGGAGCAACTACTATCTCACCGGCTCGAAGTATCTCATCTCGAACGGTTCGATAGCAAACAGGCTGATTGTCTTTGCCTATCCTGAGGGCCAGTCGAAGGGCATGACGGCCTTTCTCGTGGATGCGAAGGAGCAGGGCTTTTCCGTAGACATGAAGCTCGAGGAGAAGATAGGCCTGTTCACATCCGACACTGCGATGCTGTCTCTCACGGGCGTAAAGGTGTCCAAGGAAGACGTCGTCGGAGAGGAAGGAAGGGGGCTCGCCGTCGCATACTCGGCGCTGCTAAACGGCCGCATCGGCATCGCCTCGGGCTCAATCGGGGTAATGGAGGACTGTCTGAACCAGGTGAAGGAGAGGGTTTCGTCGAGGATGCAGCACGGAAAGCAGATTGGTAAGCACCAGCTCATTCAGCGGCACATCGCGAGGATAGCATCGAATCTTGAAGCATCGCGATGGCTGGTCTATCAGGCCGCCCTGAAGAAGGAGGCCTACGACAACTCCAGGTCCGACCTTAACCTTAGGGCAGAAGCAGACCGCATATCCGCAGTGGCCAAGTACGTTGCTACCAAGGCAGCATGGGAATCCGCGGACAGTGCCGTGCAGTGTTTTGGCGGCTTCGGGTACTCCATACTCTCGCCGGTGGCGAAACACCTCATCGACTCTCGTGTCGGAAGGATATACGAGGGGACTGACGAAGTCATGGAGCTCAAGATTGCGTCGACTGTCTTGGGTAGGGACTTTGAAGCGTACCGATAGATGAAAAGGAATAAAGACACAGGTCGGGAAGAGACCGAACATGCAGCTACACCTTGAGGGAGGGGAGGACCTCGCGCTGTCCACGCAGCGTGTCTTTCAGCTCCTGACGGACCCGGCGTTCATCGCAAAGTCGCTGCCCGACGCCCAGGAGACGAAGGTGATAGACGACAGCGGCATCGAAGCGCGGATGAAGATCGGCATCTCGTTCCTCACGACGAACATGAACGTGAAGATGAAGATTGTCGACAAGCAGCCTCCGCAGCACGCGAGGCTCCTCGTGGAAGGCTCTGGGAGCGGGAGCAACATGAAGATAACCAGCGACTTCGACCTCGAGGGAGACACGGCTACGAAGATGAAATGGGTCGCGGACGCCGAAATCACCGGAGTGATGGCGGGGATCGGCTCGAGCATCCTGAAGGGTTTCGCCGAGAAGAAGGTCAAGGAGATATTCGAGGGAATCAAGAAAGCGATGGAACAGGCCGGCGGCTGACCGTCGCTACATGTAATCCAGGAGCGTCGCTGGCCTGGACCGCTTTTCTGATTTCTCTTTTCGGCTCGCTGATGGCTCGGAGACCAGGCTCCTCATGAACTTCTCGCGCTTGATACTGCTGTAGTAGTAGGCTTCGTCCACCGTGCCTTCGGCGATTAGGATTATCACTCTCCCAGGTTGCGTCCTTCCTGTCCTGCCCTTCCGCTGTATCGACCGGATTTCTGACGGCACCGCCTCGTAGAAGACCACGAGGTCGACGTCCGGGACGTGCAGACCCTCTTCTCCTATGCTGCTGCTGACGAGCACGGTGAACTCGCCTTCGCGAAAGCGCTCCAGTACCCTTGTCTGGGTCTTCTGGTCCATACCCTCGCTGTCCACCTTGTTCGCCTGACCCACGAAGCGCATCGAACTGATCCCAATCTTCGCGAGACGGTCCACTATCGTCTCTATCGTATCCCTGTACTGGGTGAAGACGATTATCTTGGAATCCTTCTTCTTCGAAACCTGGTCTTTGGCTATCTCCGCGAGCCTCTCCAGCTTCGGATACGGCACTGCTCGGAGCCTCTCGGCCTCCTTTTCTATCATGGTCCAGCGAGGGTCCTTTAGGAGAGCCTGCGCAGACTTGCCCTGCTCGGGTCTCT
>CAZAMW010000035.1:0-10326 GCA_964486265.1 uncultured Nitrosopumilales archaeon
AACAACCCGGGTCCCCTCAAGCCACGTCTCGACCAGGCGACTCGTCAGATACAGACCGTTATGGCCAAGCTCGATAATGCCGTGGTGAAGCTCCGGGACAGGGACACGTATCTCTTCAACAAGATTGTCAGTTCCGTCCAGAAGCGGGACACCCAGAGGGCGTCGATGTTCGCGAACGAGCTGGCGGAGCTCCGAAGGATGAGCAAGATGGTCACGCAGTCAAAGCTCGCACTGGAGCAGATAGTGCTCAGACTTAACACGGTGACTGAGCTCGGCGAAGTCGTGCTCACGCTCGCCCCGGCGACCTCCGTCGTCCGGAACCTCCGCGAAGGGCTGGCTGGCGTCATCCCGGAGGCAGAGGGCGAGATGAGCGAGATCTCCGGCCTGCTGAGCGGCATCCTCGTAGACGCTGGCTCCGTGACCGGGTCTTCGTTGAACTTTGAGACCGCGAACGAGGAGGCGGAGAGGGCTCTCGCGGAGGCCGCAGCTGTGGCCGAGTCGAGGATGAAGGACAAATTCCCCGACATCCCGCAATCAATCCCTGATTCCAGCGAGATGGAGATGGCGTAATCAGTCCTGCTTTTCTACCAGTAGAGCTGTAGCCGCCGCATGGCCTGGGCGAGAGACGTCTTCGTACGCGGCGCGAAGCTGTACGAGCTCGTGCTCGAGGGCATGTGGGAGAAAGGTGAAGAGGATGCGCTCGCCATCTCCGGCCTTCTCCAGGAAGCTGGTCTCGACCGCTGCAGGATACTGGACGTTCCCTGCGGGATAGGCCGCGTGGGGATTCCTCTGGCCCAGCTGGGCTTTTCGGTGACCGGCGTCGATTACTCGCCCCACCTGGTGCAGGTCGCCAGCTCGAAGGCCAGGAGCGCCGGGCTAGGGCGGAAGGCTGCCTTCTCGACGGGAGAGATGTCCCGGCTGCACTCGAACTTCAAGAAAGACTCCTTCGACTGCGCGATCAACGTTTTCACTAGCATAGGTTATGGTTCAGTGCAGGACGACTTGGAGTTCTTCAGGAGCCTTCGCAAGGTCGTCAGAAAGGGCGGTCTCTTCGTCATATCGGGCCTCAGGAACAGAGACTACGTCGCGGGCCATCCGGTACAGAACATCTACGAGGAGAGCGAGGACCTGCTGGTACTGGACAGCTACTCTTTCGACGTAAGCAGCTCGCGGGAAAGAGGCACCTGGAGGTTCTACGCCAAGGTCGAGGACGCTATGAAACTCATAGGGGTGTTCCCGACGGACATCCGCGTCTACTCTCCGCACGAGCTGGTTTCCATGCTCGGCAGCTCGGGCTGGGCTGTCTCCGGCGTGTATGAGGCGGTCTCGACCAAGAGAGAGTTTACCACCGACAGCCCAGTCTACTCGGCAGTGGCCGAAGCCCTTTGAATCATAAGGTCCTTCTGTCGCCTGCTCATGTTCTTGATCTGCCTCTCCCGCTTCAGGGCGGCCGACTGACCGGAACACGTCTCCCTGTACACCAGTGCCACGGGTCGCCTGGTCCGGGTAAACCTGGCACCTACGCCAGCGTTGTGCTGCTTCACGCGCCTCTCGATGTTCACGGTGCAGCCCGTGTAAAGTTCACCGGTGCTGCATCGCACCATGTAGACCCTCCAGACGCGGCGCACCCAAGAGGATAAGAACCACGGCGATAAATCGTTGTCAATGTCTAACCCCAACAAGGAGTCCGAGATGCGATGTCCGGGGTGCAAGCGCTACTCCTTGCGCAGGAAGGAGGAAGGCGTATCCTGCTCATTCTGCGGCTACAGGCTCACCACCGGGGAGGAAGCCCGCTACAGGCTGTACGAGCTTCTCAAGTGAGCCCGGCACTAGGCCGGCCTGAAGCTGTTCCGTAGACCACCCGCATGCAGGCGTCCATGACGTACGGAAGCCCCGCTTCTTCGAGCACGCGCTTCGCCTCGTCGTTCTCGAGGCCCGACTGCGCCCAGAAGACGTATCGCCTACCTGACCTCTTTGAGAGCTCGACCACCTGTCGCGCCACTACGGGAAGCTCTTCGCTTGGCCTGAAGACCTCGACAGCTTCGACCGCAGCGGCGACCTCGGGAGGAAGAGAGAGGAGGTCCGGGTAGGCCTTCTCCCCGAATATCTCGGCCGACGTGGGATTTACCGGGACAACCCGGAATCCCTTGCTCTTGAGAAACATAGGTATCGAATAGGCGTCCTTCTCCGGGTTCTTCGATGCGCCGACGACCGCTATCGTCTTGATGCTCCTCATCGCCTCGACGGGGGAGGCGGTCGCGCTGGTCATCCCGAGAACATCACTTAGTTACCAGGGTGATGATGTCCTCGTCCATCAACCTGTGCGTTATGCCCACGCGCTGGCCGCCGAACTTGGCGCTCTTCCCCCAGATCAGCGCGTAACGGAACTCGTCCTTTATGTTGCGGTGAACCTTGTTGCAGACCTCCAGCACGCTCGAGCCGTTCCTCACTATCATGGGCTCTTCGAAATCGGTCTCGCCTGTCCTTCTCCGCATGTATATCCTCACAAAGTCCAGCCTCTTGTAGATCTCCTCCTTCAGCGCGGTGATGTTGATGTTGCTTTCAGCCGAGACGGGGACGAACTTGTAGGACAGCTTCGAGGTCAGCTCGTTCGTGAACCCGGCGTTCACCAGGTCTATCTTGTTCATTATAGTCAGCGATGGCGTGTAGACTCTTGTACCAACGACTACGTCTATCAGCTGCTCATCCGTTATGTCCTCCCTTATCACGACCCTGGCGCTGTTCATCCCGTAGACTCTCAGCATCTCCTTGACGAGCTGCTCGGTGATCTTCGTGAGCTTGACCGTGGCCGTTACGGCTATCCCGCCAGAGTTCGTCGATTCGACAGTGACGTTGGGCGGCCTCTGGTCGACCCTTATCCCGGTGCTCCTGAGCTCCTTCTCCAGAAGGGATCTCGCCTCAGGTTGGAACACGTCCACCACGAAAAGCACGAGGTCGGCACTCCTGGCCACCGAAAGGACCCTCTTGCCCAGTCCTCTCCCCGAGGACGCTCCCTGTATGATTCCTGGAAGGTCCAGGACCTGTATTCTCGCGCCGTTGTACTCGAGTAGTCCGGGCACGACATCGAGCGTGGTGAACTGATATGCGGCCACCTTGGACTTTGCGTTTGTGAGCCTGTTCAGAAGCGTCGACTTGCCGACACTGGGCAGGCCGATAAGCACGACCGTGCCGTCCCCGGACTTCTTGACGTCGTACCCCACGTCGCTCCCTGAGCGACGGCTCTGCTGTTCCTCCTGCTCCTGCTTCAGTCTTGAGAGTTTTGCCCTGAGGAGGCCTATGTGGTGCTCTGTCTTCTTGTTTATCTGAGTCCTGTGCATGTCCTCCTCTATCTTCTTGATCTTCTCAGGTATCCCCAAAGTTCGCTCTGCCTACCGTTTCCGGAGGGAGCCGGACGCTCTCCAACTTAAATCTTCAAGCTTCGACCGCACGGTCGTTCTGTCTTGATCTGTGAGCGCTGCCGAGCCGGTCAGATGGTCGAGTACCAGAAGAAGATAGCCACGGGGCCCAAGGAGACGGTCCTGACGGGCAGGAAGTGCGACCGCTGCGGGTTCACGCAGCTGGACAATGATGACGATGTCTGGGAAGCGGCGGGATTCTGACGGCGCTACAGGTAGTCCGCCCGGTCGACGACGTTCCTCACCCGCTCTCCCTTGGCGTATCTCATCAGGTTGTCGAGGGAGTTCCTCAGAGGCCCTCCAGATGCCACGGCGCTGGGACCTGCGACGTGCGGCGTCCCGATGAAGTTCCTTAGACCAAGGAAGGGGAGCTCCGGAGGATAGCGCTCCCTGCCGTCCTTCGTCCACCAGACGTCGGTCGCATAGACGAAATCCTTGTTCTGCAACAGATGCTCGTAGACGGACTGCTGGTCAACGACTTCGGCCCTCGCCACGTTGACGAGTATCGCGCCCTTCTTCATCGAGACGAGCTGTTCCCGTCCTATGATGTTCCTGGTCGAGTTCGTGAGAGGCACGGCGAGGACGACGGCATCGGAAGTGCGCAGGACCTGGTCGAGGCCCGAGGCGCCGTCGAAGAATTCCGCGCCGTCCCCCGCCTCCCTTCTCCTGGAGTAGACCTTCACATTCATGCCGAACGCTGCCCCGATTCTCGCCACAACGCGACCTATGCCACCGTAGCCCATCACTCCGAGTGTCCGCCCTCTCAGCACGACTACCTCGCGGCCGAGCTCGAGCGGCGACTTGGACTGGTTCTCGCTCACCTCTGCGCCGAACCTGACTATCCTCTTGGCTCCCGCCAGCAGGAGACCCCAGGCGAATTCTCCGACCTCATCAGAGTAGCCTCCCGCGTTGCTACTCACGGTGACGCCCGGGGGCAGCTCCCCGAAGGGTATGTGGTTGACGCCCGCTAGCCCCGACTGCACGAAGGACAGCTTCGTCATCTTTGCCAACCTCGCTCTGTCGAGCTCCTTCGGCCAGAAGTTCACGAACAAGCAATCCACGAATGGGAGTGCCGTCTCGAGCTGCTCCGGACTCATGTCTGCGAGCCAGAGTAGGTTCGCCGACCCGGCGAGAGGGTTCAGTGCATCCCTAGGGGCCGGACTCGCGACTAGGATGTTCTTCAAACGCGGCAAGGAAGTGCGCCAGTCTATTCAAACCATTCGACGTCAAAGCTCATTAATCTGAACGGTCTACACAGCACCGTTGGCGAAGAGGGCTTTCACGGTCGACACTGGCAAGGAGAGGCTCGAGGTGGAGGGCCATGAGCACAAGAACGTGGCCGTGAAGTACCTCATGAAGAGGAGGAGGAGCCTCCTGTCCACGCGCGACCCGAAGAAGGTCGAGGTTCTCTTCTCCGACCTTCCCAACCACGTCGCGATAATAGGGAAGCAGCTGACCAAGAGCTACGACATAAAGTGGGAGCGGACGGGCACAGAAGAGTTCTCCGGCGCCAGGTTCACATTCACGATAACAGAAGTCTGAACGCGGTGGCGCAGCACGAAAGAGAGAGCCGAACCCGACGACCAATTCAAGGCCATGATCGTCGGGATGATTCTCGACTCCAATCCTGAAAAGGCTCTGGACCTGCTCTGCGAATACTATCACGTGGAGCGGCCCAGGCTTCGCGTCGGCGTCGTGAAGGGGAGGTCCAAGGGCGTGCAGGCAGTCTACTCCTCAGGGAGGAAGGAGATACTCGCGGCCCGTCGGGAGTTCCTCTACGACCCTTTCACAATCCTCCACGAATTCTATCACCACCTGAGATACTTTGACAGCTATCACAGGGGGACCGAGAAGTACGCGGACGGGTTTGCGATAGATTTTATCAGGGCGTACCAGAGTGTGCTGTCTTCACGCTGACGCACTAGAGGCCAGCCGTGGCGGTGTCGACCTTGGGCGGACGCGAGAACCTGCCGAAGTATCCCGGCAGTGACCCGATGAAAAGCGCGCCGGCCATGCCAACACCGGCGAACAACGCGTTTCTCTTAGGACTTTATCGACGCTCACAAGCTAGTGCTAGTCTCTACCTTGGACCACTTCATGGCCCAGTCGCCGAACTCCTTGAGTATGCCCTTGAGCTCCTGGCCCTTGGCGGTAAGTGAGTACTCCACGCGTGGAGGACTTTCCGGATAGACCTTGCGCGCGACCACCCCCTGCTTCTCGAGCTCGCCCAGCCTCTCAGCGAGACTGGTGGCGCTGATGCCCTCGATCCTTCGCTTGAGTTCGTTGAATCTCGCCGGCTCCTGCAGTCCCAGCGAGTGTATCACCGGAAGGGTCCAAACCTTGGTCAGTTCGTTCCACGAACCGTGGATGACCTTGCACGAATCCAACACTTCTTGGTTAATCTGGACGGACTTGCTCAAGTCAGGATTACCTACTTACCAACTGAGGACTACTAGATATATAAATACGACCGGCATCCGATTATCGGTGAAAAGAGTTGCGCAATGTCCAGAAGAGCCCGCTCGATAGTTTGGAGATGGGGCAGCGGGACATGGAAGTGATGCAGTTCATAGCCGAGGAAGGGCTGCTCGGTTTTACGTTCGAGGGGCTGAAGAGGAGGCTCGGTACCCATCCCGAGACTCTGTCGAGGATACTCGACAGGTTGGAGGAGCAGAACGTTCTCGAGAAGTCGGAGAAAGGTTACCAGGTCACGCAGAGAGGGAGGGAGGTAAGCGGGATGCGCCAGCTATCTGTCTCTGAGGCGAGGGTGACTCTGCTCAAGACGCTGCTGCCTCACGCCGATAGTCCGCGGGACGCGGTGCTCGGGCTCAGAGGAAGATGGTTCGGTGCCCTGAGGTGGCTGGGATACTCGGACGACGAGAGGGGAGTGAGCATGAAGTGGGTGACGGAGGACGGTGCCATCCAAGTTGACGCGATCTTCAGCAACGGCGAGCTCACGATAGAGGGAAGGATCAGGGAGGGTAAGAACCTGACCGACGCCATCAAGGCAGCGCACCAGCTGGTGGGTTACATCTCCAAGGTCTATCCGTCCCCGACCGGCCAGCGCATGGCCTACTATGGCCTGCGCGAGCAATCCACCGTACCGAACTGATGTGACCGGGTCCGTCCAATCCCAGTCAACAAGTACCCCCGCCTCCGATACACGCTCAGTAATTCCAGATGAACACAGCAAGCCCAACTGAGATTCTGCAGACGCTCTCCAACGCGATACAACAGGTCGCGGAGAGCGCAAGTCCTTCAGTCGTGAGCATCCGCTCAGACAGAGGAAACGGGACCGGTTTCGTGTGGGACGAGCAGGGACACGTAGTCACGGCGTACCACGTGATACGGGGCCTCGAAGACGTGGAGGTGCTGTCCGACGACGGCAAGACGTTCACCGCCAAGATGGTCGGACACGACAGGAGCGCCGACATCGCACTCCTGAAGGTCGAGGGCAACCTGCGTCCTATCCAGCGCGGAGACTCGGAGTCCCTCAAGATAGGCCAGTTCGTCCTAGCCCTCGCGAATGCATTCGGCTCGAGGGCGAGCGCGACGTCCGGGATAATCACGGGCGTGAAGCGAAACATCGGCGGCTGGTGGGGCGTGCAGGTTGATGACGCGATAGTCACCGACGCCCGCGTAAATCCCGGCTACTCCGGAGGTCCGCTGGTGGACGCATCCGGCAAGGTCGTAGGGATGAACGTGGCCCTGATATCCTCGAGGGGCATAGCGATACCCATCCAGAAGGTGTCCGAGGTCGTCGAGAGGATAGCATCGGGCAAGCCCACCGGACGTGCCTACCTTGGGATAATATCCAACCCCGTACAGCTGCCTGAGCGTGCGACCAAGCTCGAGCAGGTCAAGCAGGAGTGCGGCCTGCTGGTCGTCTCGGTCGAGGTCGGAAGTCCCGCTGACAAGGCGGGACTGGTCCTCGGAGACGTGCTCCTGGGCTTCGACGGCAACAGCGTCGGCGGGTTCCACGACCTGACCAGACAGCTGACACAGGACAAGGTCGGGAAGCAGGTAAGGCTCCAGATTCTACGCGCGGGCAAGCCTGAGGAGCTCACCATCACGCCGGGCACGGCGACGGAGAGCGAGTAGAGGTGTCAGAGCCGAGGGGTCCCAGGCCGGGACCTTCCATACCCGAACCGGGCCCGCCCGTGAGTCCTCCCTGGTGATAGAAACGACACTAACCGCACTTGAGAGCCAGGTCACCGGAGCCGTCGAGAAGCTCAGCGAGAGCGTCGTCGGCATCGACAGCACCAAGCTGGCGAGAGACTATCGATACGGACTCGTCCCGATAGAGGGACAGGGCTCCGGAGTCATCATCGACTCGAAGGGAACGATAGTCACCAACCACCACGTCATCGACGACGCTGCCAAGGTCCAGGTCAACCTGAAGGACGGAAGGTCCTTCGTGGGAGAGGTCATCGGATCTGACCCGGCAACCGACGTGGCGCTTGTGAAGGTCGACGCACAGGACCTCCCGTACGCGTCGCTCGGTGACTCGGACTCGCTCCGCGTGGGACAGTTCGTCCTCGCTATCGGTAACGCACTCGGACTTCCGGGCGCGCCCACCGTGTCACTGGGCGTCATCAGCGCACTCGGCAGACCTCTGCCGGGGACGGACTTTGTCATAGAAGGCTTGATCCAGACAGACGCAGCGATCAACCCGGGAAACAGTGGAGGCCCGCTCGCCGACCTCGAAGGCAGGGTCATAGGCCTCAACACGGCAATGATCCCCTTCGCGCAGGGTGTAGGCTTCGCCATCCCCTCAGGGACCATCAGGAGAATCATAGACCAGATCTCGAAACAGGGGCGGGTCGTAAGGCCGTGGCTCGGGATATCCGGCCTCGACGTCAACCGCTCCGTGGCGAGACGCTACGGGCTCTCCATGGACTCCGGCGTGCTCCTCGCAGAGGTACTTAGGGATGGCCCGTCCTATCGCGCAGGGCTCCGCGAAGGGGACATTGTGGTGGGCATAGGGGACGCCAAGGTGAACGACATGAAGACCCTCGTCACGGCTCTCTCGAAGTTCTCCATCGGGGAGGAAGTGACGATAAGCTTCGTGAGGACGGGCTCAACCTACGAGACGAACATCCGGCTGGCCGAGAGTCCTATGCCTGTGGCGCCCAGGCGAAGATAGGTCACACGAGCGGATGAAGCTCAGTGAGCTGGGCCGACGCTAGCCTTCCTCCTTCCGAGGAACAACCCACCAACCAGCACCAGCAACCCTACGACCGCCGCCGCTGCTCCCTGGTAGATCCATGTCGGGTTGTTGTACATGAACGAGTACGACGGTCCGACTATCCCCATCCCCTGAAGTGTGAAGACTATCCCGGCGAGCAGAATGAGCACGCCTACGATAGCGAGGAGCACTGCAACAGGACGCAAACTGGAGGGAACCGGTGGTCTCGCTTACTTATGGGTTTGCCCAACTCCGGTCATGCGCATTCTCACGTTAAATAAGCCTCGAACCCAAGCGTGCTCCCTTGAAGGTAAGTACGAGACGATCCTTGGTCTCAACCAAGATGCGGTCGTTCCCAGAATCAGCCATCCGGGACATGTCCCTCCTCGCTGATGAGATCGGTGCCGTCAACCTCGCCCAGGGCTCCCCGGATTTCTCGGCTCCCGCCGCTGTCAAGCGCGCCGGCGCCGCCGCCATCAGGGAGGACTACAATCAGTATGAGGTAACGACAGGCTATCCCGCGCTCAGGGAATCGATAGCCGCCAAGGCGAAGAGGTTCAACCGCATCGACGCCGACCCCGAGGACGACGTCACCGTAGTTTGCGGGTCTACGGAAGGCATCGTGGACGCAATAGTGGCGGTCACCGACCCGGGGGACAAGGTCATCATCCCGGAGCCGTTCTACGAGAGCTACGTTCCGGCAACGATCATCTCAGGCGCCCGGCCCGTCCACTTCCGGATGACCGACCCCGACTTCAGGCTCGTCGAGGAGCGGCTGAAGAAGGCGTTCAGCAGCAGACCGAGGGCCATCGTCCTCAACACGCCGAACAACCCCACAGGGCGCGTCCTCTCAAAGGCTGAGCTGGGGCTGGTCGCCGACCTGTGCGCCGACTACGACGTGATCGCGATAACCGACGAGATATACGAGTACATCACGTATGGCTCGGGGGGGCACGTCAGCCTAGCTTCGATGGGTGACATGTACGAAAGGACGATAACGGTATCGGGCCTCTCGAAGACCTTCAGCGTGACGGGATGGAGGCTCGGCTACGTGGTCGCCAACAAGGACCTGAGCAAGGCGGTCAGGACGATCCATGACTATACGACGGTCTGCGCACCGACACCGCTGCAGAGGGCCGCCACCGTCGCTCTCGCTCTCCCGGAGTCCTACTATAGAGGTCTCGCAAAGACATACGACAAGAAGAGGAAGTTCATGATGTCCGCGCTGGAGGACCTGGGGTTCAGGTTCAGCCGTCCGGAGGGTGCCTACTACATCTTCGCCGACTTCTCCGAGCTGAGCGACCTCGACGACTACGCGTTCGCCGAGCATCTTGCCCGCAAAGTGGGAGTCGCCACTGTCCCTGGTTCAAGCTTCTACGCCGGCAGGGAAGGAGGCAAGACAAAGGTGAGGTTCACCTACACCAAGAGGGACGCCACGCTCGAAGAAGCGGTCGCTCGGATGAACAAGAATCTGGGCTGACTAGCCTTCTGAGCTCTTGAGTATCTCGGTCCAGAATCTGTCCGGGACCGGCATCACGGAGAGGCGCGGCAGACGCAGCAGGTCGAAACCCACGAACCTGGGACTGGCCTTCATCTCGGAAAGGGTGACCGGTCTCTTCAGCTTCCTCACAGGTTTGACGTCCACGACCGTGAGTTTCTCCTCTACAACCTTCGGGTCATGATAGGCGTCTGCTGCGGCCATCATGATGCCTACGGCCGCCT
>CAZAMW010000036.1:0-10262 GCA_964486265.1 uncultured Nitrosopumilales archaeon
CGCGATGTCTTCCGGAAGTACTTCGCTGCGGGATACGTCGCGCTGGCCCTGATAGAGCGCGGGGATGAGTTCCGGTACCTTCTGATGAAGACGAAGATGCCCGAGAACTTCTTCCTCCACACGAGGCCCGCTCTCTCGAGATAGCTTATTAGAGGTGCGAGCGCCGAGTCGAACCCGTTGAACTCCGGACTCGCTGGACAGAGGGTTCTGGTAACGGCCTCGAGCGCGGGGATAGGCTTTGGCGCCGCCGAGGCCTTCCTCAAGGAAGGCGCGCGAGTAGTGATCAATTCATCGAACAGGGACAAGCTGGACGCAGCAAGGGCGAAGCTCGCGCCTCTCGGCGACGTGCATAGCGTGCTGGGCAACCTTATCTCAAAGCCGGACATCGAGAAGATCGTCCAGCAGGCGACCGACCAGCTGGGAGGGATAGACACGCTCGTCTACGTCACGGGGTCGCCGAAACCCGGACGGTTCCTGGAGTTCAGCTACGAGGACTGGAGGGCTGCCTCCGACCTTCTCGTCGTGAGCCCCGCCTACCTGACGCGACTCGTCGCGGACCGGATGCTCAAGGACGGCACAAGGGGAAGGATGGTGATACTCTCTTCGTACGTGATCAAGGAGCCCACGCTTACCATAGCGCTTTCGAGCGTTTGCAGGGTTGCCATGCTCTCTCTGGTGCGCACCCTCGCGCGGGAGCTGGGACCCAAGGGCATCCGCGTCAACGGGATACTACCGGGCTTCATCAAGACAGGAAGGATAGACCAGCTCGCGCAGGACGCGGCGAAGCGCAGGGGGATCAAGCCCGAGGACTACGTCGCGGAGCTGGAGAGGGACATCCCGCTCGGGAGGATAGGGACGACCGAGGAGCTCGCCAGGGCGATCGTCTTCCTAGGGAGCGACCTCTCCTCTTACGTATCGGGAGCGTCGATTCCAGTCGACGGGGCAGTCCTCCGCTCCATCTAGGGCCCTCTGGGCGAGCCGCGACGTATCGTTAATATGCAATGTTCGCGGGCCCCTATTGGTGCCGATGGCATGAGCGGGGACGCCTGGTCCGGCAAAGACGTGCTCAGCATTCTCGATTTTTCCCGGCAAGACCTCGAACAGCTCTTCGCAGTGGCCGATGATTTTGTCGAGCGACCGGACTCGGTCCAGAAGTCTCTCAGTGACCGGATCGTCGCGACCGCGTTCTTCGAACCGAGCACCAGGACGAGGCTCAGCTTCAGCACGGCAGCGATAAAGCTCGGTGCCAAGGTGATAGACCTCTCGCCGGAGGCGTCCTCGGTGATGAAGGGGGAGAGCCTCCCCGACACCATACGCATGCTCGAGTCCTACTCCGACCTCATCGTCATGCGCCATCCGTCGGAGGGTGCCGCGTTGCTCGCGTCCGAGGTGGGAAGGGTCCCGATAGTCAACGGCGGCGACGGTTCGCAGCACCATCCATCGCAGGCGATGCTCGACCTGTTCACGATAAAGCGGCTCAAGGGGCGGATAGACGGACTGCGGTACGCCGTGCTCGGTGACGTAAGGTACGCGAGGAGCGCGACCTCCTTCCTCTACGGGCTCTCGAAGTACAGGCCCAGGGTGGTCTATCTGGTCTCGCCGGAGGGCCTCCGGATAAAGAGCGAGGTGAAGGACACTCTCGACGGGTTCAACCTGGAGACCCAGCAGGTCGAGGAGATCGAGAAGGTCCTCGACAAGGTCGACGTGGTCTACATGACGCGCATCCAGAAGGAACGCTTCCCGGACCCCAATGAGTATGAACGCGTCAAGGGGAGCTACAAGATCACCAAGAGCACGCTGGCCAACGCGAAGGATGCGATGGTCATGCATCCGCTGCCAAGGACCGGGGAGCTGGCCTACGATGTCGATTCGCTGCCGAACGCCGCATACATGGAGCAGGCGAGGATGGGGGTTCCGGTCCGCATGGCTCTTCTCCACCTCGTGCTAGGAGACAGGAAGAGATGAGCGACAAAGAGACGATGCTTGTCCAGAAGATAAGCGACGGCACCGTGATAGACCACGTCTCCGCCGGAAAGTCGCTCTCGGTGCTCCGGCTACTCAGCAATCCACAGAACAGGGGCGTAACGGTCGCCCTGGTCATGAACGTGGGCAGCTCTAAGATGGGCAGGAAGGACATTGTGAAGATGGAGGGGGTGGAGCTCACCGACGAGCAGGTGCAGAAGCTCGCGCTGATAGCGCCCCTTGCCACGGTCGTGACGATTCGGTCTTTCAGGGTGACTCAGAAGAAGAACGCCGTCCCCCCGACGGTCGTGACCGGAATCCTGAACTGCACTAGCACCACGTGCATCTCGGTCAAGGAGAAGGACTCGGTGCAGTCGATCTTCTCCCTGGCGAGCTCTTCCCCTCTTTCCTACAAGTGCAAGTTCTGCGGTCGTATCCTCTCCGAACAGGAAATATCGGCCCAGCTCGGGTAGCCGATTGTTCGACCTTTCCATACACGGCAGGGTCTACACCGACCGGCTCCTAGAGGGGTGGGTGTACGTCGCAGGCGGGAAGATAGCGAAGGTCTCACGAGAGCGGTCCGAGAAGGCGGCGGCCGAGATAACGCTCTCTGACTCCCAGTTCCTCTTCCCTGCCGCCACGGACCTTCACGTACACCTCCGGGACTGGTCGCAGAGGCGGAAGGAGACTGTCGAGACCGGGACCAAAAGCGCACTCGCCGGTGGTGTCACGACTGTCGCCGATATGCCGAACACCGAACCGAGGATGAACACCGTGGAGGCGGTCGAGAAGCGCGTCGACCTCATGCGCGCGAAGAGCTTCGCGGACTTTGCCTTGCACGCCGGTCCCCTCGACTCGCCAGGCCACGTCGCCGCGCTGAAAAAGGCGGGGGCGTTCGCAGTGAAGCTCTATCCTCCGGAACTTGGAAGGTTCACCGAGGTGCTCAAGGAGACAACGCGCTCTCGCATGAAGCTCGCCGTCCACGCCGAGGAGTTCGCGCTCGTCGGCACGGACAGGGCGCATCTCGCGGAGGGTGTCGCGGTAAGGAGAATTCTCGGAGGACTCGCTAGCACATCCGAAATCCGGTTCGCACACGTCTCCACGTCGGACGGCGCCTCCGAACTCGAGCGGGCCAAGAGGTCGCACAGCGGATTGACGGTAGAGGTTGCGCCTCACCACCTTTTCATGAGCGACGAGGTCGCAGAAGAACGGATAGGGGTCACCCGCCGGGTGAACCCCTCGCTCCGCACGAAGACCAACGCGGCGAAGATGCTCCGGATGATGCGTTTGGGCGTCTTCGACTTCTATGCAACCGACCACGCCCCTCACACGGTAGAGGAGAAGTTCCAGGGTGCGCCAGGCTTTCCTGGCCTGGAGCTGGCGCTCCCTCTCTTCCTCACCAAGACCAATGACCTTGCCCTCGTCTCCCGGATGTATTGCGAGGCCCCGGCCGCATACCTCGGTCTACGCAAGGGGAAGATCTCGCCGGGCTTCTGGGCAGACCTGGTCGTAATCGGGAGGAGAAGCTGGAAGGTAGACCCTGAAAGGTTCGTCTCGAAGGGCAGGGTCACGCCATTCGCCGGCGAGACGATGCGCTATTCCGTCGAGCACGTCTTCAAGGCGGGGAGGACGGTGTTCAGCGGCGGAAGATTCACCAAGACCCCCTCCCGCCTCGCGGTCGACGGTCATCTTCATTAGATGTCAGCTACCACACCGAGGCGCTTTGAAGACCCGGCTCTTCACGGTTGGCATCGTCGAGCGTCGGGGGAAGTTGCTGGTACTGAAGCGGAAGGAGGACGACGACACATATCCGGGCCTCTGGGACTGCGTGGGCGGCCATTTCGAGAAGGGAGAATCCTCCGAGGAGTGCATGCTTCGGGAGGCGTTTGAGGAATCCGGGCTCAAGCCGCGTATCGAACGAGTCGGGAGGTTGATAGAGTATCGTGACGAATACGGCCGCTCAGTCGCGGTGCCCTTCCTCCTCGGCTCCTCCTCCGGGAGGGTTGTCCCGTCCGAGCACTCGGAGTTCCTGTGGGTGTCACCCGAAGAGGCGAGGGGGCTCGACTCGGTCCCGTCTCTGCGGAAGGCGATCGGCGACTTCCGGCTCTGAACCAGAGAGGAATCATAGTCTAAACTTATAACGAATGAGGTCCGGAGCGGTCTCGTGCAGGTAGCCAACTCGCCACAAAAATGGCTATACTTCTTCGACGAGGGCGTCTCAGACAAGAAGCTGCTCGGCGGAAAGGGTGCGGGTCTCTGCGAGATGACCTCTCTGGGGCTCCCGATCCCTCAGGGCTTTGTGATTACCACGGAGGTGTGCGAGGAGTTCTACCGGAACGGGCAGAAGCTGCCGACAGGGCTCATGGACGCGGTCCTCGCGGCGATGAGCTCCCTGGAGCAGAGGACGGGAAAGAAGTTCGGGAACCCAGAGAAGCCGCTGCTGGTTTCAGTCCGGTCGGGGGCGCCCGTCTCGATGCCCGGGATGATGGACACCATCCTCAACCTCGGGCTGAACGACTCGGTCACGGAAGGCCTCGCCACGCTCACCGGGAACAGGCGTTTCGCTTACGACACCTACCGGCGCTTCATCCAGCTCTTCGGCAAGATCGTGCTCGGGGTCGACGAGGATGAGTTCGCGAAACTGCTCGACGGCGAGAAGAGGCGCAGGGACGCCAAGCAGGACAGCGACCTGGACGCGGACTCCGTGAGGAGGGTCTCGGAGTCCTACAAGGAACTACTGAGGAGGGAGAACAAGCCACTGCCGCAGGACCCAGCCCTTCAGCTGGAGCTGGCCATAGAGGCGGTGTTCAGGAGCTGGATGGGAAAGAGGGCGATAGAATACAGGAGGCAGTACCGCATAGCTCCGGAACAGGCCAGGGGTACAGCGGTGACGATAGTCTCGATGGTCTTCGGGAACATGGGCGACGACAGCGCTACCGGCGTGTTGTTCACGAGGGATCCTTCCACGGGCGTGCGCGGCCTCTACGGGGACTACCTGACCAACGCCCAGGGCGAGGACGTGGTCGCTGGGGTCCGCACTCCGAAGCCGATAGCGGACATGCAGGGAGAGTTCCCCCTTGCATATCAGGGACTGGAGCAGGTATCGCAGAAGCTCGAGTCGCACTACAGGGAGCCTCAGGACATCGAGTTCACCGTCGAGCGAGGCACGCTGTACCTTCTGCAGACCAGGGCGGCAAAGATGGGCCCTATGGGCGCCGTCCGCGCTGTGGTGGACATGGTCCACGAAGGTCTGATCTCGAAGGAGGAAGCCATACTCAGGACATCGCCGGAGCAGCTGGAACAGCTGCTTCACCCAAGGGTGGACCCGTCGCACAAGGAGATACCGATAGCGGTCGGCGTCCCCGCCTCCCCCGGAGCGGCGTCGGGAAGGGTCGTGTTCGACGCGGACACGGCGGTCGAATGGACCAAGAAGGGCGAGAAGGTGATACTGGTCAGAGAGGAGACCAAGCCCGAGGATGTGCACGGATTCTTCGCGGCGGAAGGCGTGCTGACGAGCAGAGGCGGGAAGACGTCTCACGCTGCGGTCGTAGCGAGGGGCATGGGGAAGCCCTGCATCGTCGGCTGCTCCGCCCTTACGATATACCAGCATAGCAGGCTGCTGCGGGTGGGCGGGGCGACCATAACCCAGGGTGACACGATAACTATCGACGGCTCATCGGGAAGCGTCTATCCCGGCGTGGTCCCTCTGTTTCAGCCCGAACTGAAGGAGGAAGTCTTCGAGCTGCTGGCATGGACGGACGAGGTGAAGAGGCTCGGGGTGTGGGCCAACGCCGACACCCCCGAGATGGCTGCCAGGGCGCGCAAGATGGGGGCCGAAGGGATAGGCCTTGCGAGGACGGAGCGCATGTTCAACTCGGAGGAACGATTGCCCATAGTCGTCTCCATGATAATGGCCTCGACCGAGGAGGAGCGGCGGTACTATCTTGACAAGCTCAGACCGCTCCAGAAACAGGACTTCAAGAGGATCCTCGAGGAGATGCATGGCCTCCCGGTCATCATCAGGCTTCTGGACCCACCCCTCCACGAATTCCTACCGAGGCTCCAGGACATGCTCGAGCAGGTGGAGAAGCTGCAGCAGCACGGCGACGAAAAGCAGCTCGTGCAGGCGAAGAGGATGCTCGACAAGGCGCGGGCTCTCTCTGAAGCGAACCCGATGCTCGGCCACAGGGGAGTCAGACTCGGTCTCACGCACCCAGAAATCTACGAGATGCAGATAGCGGCCGTGATGGAGGCGACGGCAGAGCTCGTCAAGAAAGGTGTCGACGTCAAGCCCAAGATAATGACGCCCCAGGTGGCCCTCCACCAGGAGGTGAAGCTGCTGCGGGAGCAGTTCGAGAAGGTCAGGCTCCTCATAGAGACGAGGGAGAACGTGAAGCTCGACGTCAGGTTCGGCACGATGGTCGAGACTGTGAGGGCCGCGCTCGATGCTGACGAGATAGCCAAGTACGCGGAGTTCTTCTCCTTCGGCACGAACGACCTCAGTCAGGCGACCTTCAGCTTCAGCAGGGAAGACGCCGAAGCGAAGTTCCTCCCCTTCTATCTCGAGAAGGGCATCCTCTCGGACAACCCCTTCGAGACGATTGACGAAAAGGGGGTGGGCAGACTGATCAAGATGGCCGTCGAGTCCGGAAGGGCAACCAGGCCCGACCTGGAAGTCGGGATATGCGGTGAGCATGGCGGAGACCCGCGCTCGATATATCTTTGTCACAGGGCTGGCCTCAACTACGTCTCGGCCTCGGCGTTCAGGATACCAGTCGCCAGGTTAGCCGCCGCTAGGGTCGCTCTCCTCGACAGGGCCGGGAATTGAGGCGCCCTCCGGAACATGAAGTTCAGAATCGCGATGGCCCAGGTCGCGACCTCGGAGTCCAAGGCGCAGAACCTCGAGAGAGGGCTCTCCCTGATCGGAGACGCTGCGAGGGCGGGAGCGAAGCTCCTCGTGCTCCCAGAGTTGTTCATGGCATACGTCGCTCTGGACCAGCTGCCGGCCTCTATAGTTGACATCGCCGAAGACGTCAACGGCCCCTTTGTGAAGAGGCTTGCCGCGGAAGCCAAGAAGGAGAGGATTCATCTCATTGTGGGCATCCTCGAGAAGTCGAGGAAGAAGCGGAAGGTCCGCAACACAGTGGTGATGGTTGGACCGGATGGCAATCTCATCGCCGTGCACAGGAAGTTGCAGCTCTTCGACTCGTTCGGATACAAAGAGACGAGCAGGTTCGAGCCCGCAGATGATGTCGAGGGGGCCTTCGACACGCGCATCGGAAGGCTCGGGCTCATGACGTGCTACGAACTACGCTTCCCCGAGATATCGCGAATACTCGCAGCGCAGGGTGCCGAGGTAATAGTCGTCCCGACGGCCTGGGTGGCGGGCAGGATGAAGGAAGAGCACCTGCACGTTCTTGCGAGGGCGAGGGCGCTGGAGAACACCGTCTTCGTCGTGGTCGTCTCCCAGACCGGCAGGATATTCACGGGCAGGAGCGTGGTGGTAGACCCGTTCGGAGTTGCGATCTCCGATGCGGGAGAGGCCGAGGGCCTCGTCACGGCCGAGATAGACCTAGACCGCGTCAATGCTGTCAGGAAGTCTCTACCTAGCCTCGGACAGGTGAGGATAGACCTCTACAAGAAACACTGGGGCTAGGTCGTCCGTTGCGGAACGGAGTTTCTGGACCTGAAGATTAGCACGAAGTAGGCCACGTTCAGCGCCACGAACGCGATGGAACTCGCTAGCTCCAGACGAAGCGTCCAGGGCCCCATCATCCTGCTGAGCATCGTCTCCGTCAAGCTCCAGCCCGGATAGACGGGAGAGAGGAATCCGACCAGGAAGACGTTGTTGACCAGCAGGAACGTCATGTTGGCCGTGGTGAGCGAGGCGTACAGCCACTTTCTCGAGGGATTCCAGGAGAGGTCGATGAGAGCAAGAGCGAGGACATAGATGCCGTACTGCTCATTCACCTGGGCCTTGAAGAGCAAGAAGGTTATGGTGCACAAGAGGAGCGACTGGACCAACCCCCTTCGGGTCGAGTACCCGTACCAGCGGTAACCCAGGTAGATCGCCATCAACTCTGCGGGTATCCAGACGTACTGGACTGCGTATAGCTCGACCGACGATATGGAGCCGATTGCGTTGAATTTGATAAGGTAGTAGGTCAAACCGACGGCCGAGAGGGACTGTCCTCCCTTTCCTACAGTGCTCTGCAGGGTCGCGAACGCCGTATCCACCGGCCATCTCAGGATGATGATCGTGCCAAGGGTAGCGACCACAGGCAGAAGTATCGCGTAGGCGAGGTTCCTCAGCTTGTTCTGCCCCGAGAACGCTATGGGCACTGCGAACACGAGCGGGATGGACTTTATCCAGATGGCGAGACCCTCCAGCAGCGCGCTTGCCGACTCCTTTTTCGCGTCGAGGGCCACGACGACCGGCAGCATCGCGAGCGAGTCGAACATCCCCCATACGCCCGAGATGATTATCGTGAAGGGGGACATTAGCCAGAGGGCCAGCGCCTTGTTGGCGAAATCCGGCCTGACTGCCTTCACGCATCTTGAAATGAAGTAGCCGAGTAGAACATCGCCGACTATCTCCGGCTGCTTCAGCAGGAAGTAGTAGACGAATCTGTCACCCCCACCGACCAGGCTGTAGAGGTCGTAGATGCCTCCCAGGAGCAGCGGCCAGAAGGGCAGGTACGCTATGGTCGACTCACCGCTAGTCGAGAAGACGGACGAGAATGACAGCCCCGGGACGGGACCGAGGACCCCGTAGGGGCTCACCCCGTGCGCGACCCAGAACCCCGTCCTCACCCACAACTCAAAGTCGAAGGGATGGCCAGTCCAGTACGAGAAGACTTCCCTGACCGCGATGCCGGCAGCGAGGACGGCCCAGAAGCTTCTTCTCATCGCAGTCATGTCTGTGGCGTGCCATGTGCACCCCGTAAAGGATTATTATATTGTGGTCGGAGTCAGCAGAAGATCCTCGTGTCATCCATGCGACCTGGCGTGACGAGTCGGTGAGATTGGAATGAACAACGAGAGAAGGGTCGTCGCGGCTCTGGCCGTGGTCGTCCTCATCGAGTCGGCCATCATCGGTCTTCCATATCTTCGCTCAGCCGGTCCATCCGGCAGTTTCACGGCCGTCGCCCCCCAGTCATACTCCTACGCCTATCGCGTGTTCGACCAGCCGATCTCCGACGATACCGGCGCCCAGCTCCAGCCCGGCTACACCGGTTCATGGGAGGTGAGCATCCGCAGCTCCCTGAGCTCGCCCTCTCATTCCGCGAGCTCGGAGGCGCAGCTGGCCCTCGCGCCGAACTACAAGACGGAGAACCTCTCGATACCGACGATAGTGATACAGGAGCGAGCCGACGGACTCCTGAGAATAGAGTACTTCGCGCAGGACTGGAACAACACCTATGGGCTCGTCCTTGTAAATTCGACGTCGCCCACCTGGGTGGGGCAGAACGTTACCCTCCAGTTCGCGATATTCGGCCCTCCCTCGCAGGTCGACCCCCAGATCGCCCCAAGACCCAACGGAAACCTGACTATACTGGTGGGGCCGACGACGGTGCTCTCTGGTTATCCCATCGCCTGGGCGAGCCTCTCTCACATCTACCTCTACGGGCTGCGCGGGTCTTCGTTCACCAGCGGGGCGATGGGCATCACGCTCTATGAACTGAAGGTAGGATGATTCCAGATGCTCGCGGGACTCATCTTGGTCTTTCTCGTGCTAACGTCGGCCGGCCTCGTCACTGTCGACCAAGGGGTTGCCAACATCGCTCCCAGGGGATACGTAGTGTCGAACTTCGACCCTGCGCTCAACTCCACCCTGAACAACCAGTACTATGACCCTAACTTCATACCGGGATTCGAGACGGGCCTGACCAATACCTCGATACTCTGGGAGTCGGGGCAGGGTTATGCGAGCATCGGTTACGACGTCGGACCCTGGGCGAGTGACGAGCAGGGTATCCCGCACCTTGCGGTCGGTCCGCAGTGCTGCAACTTCGTGGAGGTGCCGCATACCCAGCAGTTCAGGACCCCATCCTGGGGAGACTACTACTACGTGCGCGCTGGCTTCGCCGCCGGAGTGAACGCGCAGAACTACACGGCGGACTTCAAGACGCCCGCGGACGTCGGTCTTCTCACGGACCTTAACTGGAGCGTCCAGCTCTCGCTGGACTGGACGGCCCCCGTCCTCCTGAACCAGAGCAACGAATGGGCCTCGATCGGGATAGCCGCGACCCAGTACGTCCCCAACTTCCCCCAACGCTGCTCGCGCGCCTTGTTGAGCC
>CAZAMW010000037.1:0-10182 GCA_964486265.1 uncultured Nitrosopumilales archaeon
GTCGGCAGCCATCGCTCTCGCCAACATCCAGGAGATGAAGGAGAGGGACCTCCCGGCCAAGGCAAAGAAGAGGGGTGCGCAGGTCTGGCGCAGGCTGGAAGAGATGAAGGAACTGGGGGTGGTCGGAGAGATCCGGGGCAAAGGGCTGCTCGTCGGAGTCGAGTTCGTCAGAGACCCGAAGACGAAGAAGCAGTTTCCGGACAGCATGAAGTTCGGCAGCCTCGTGGGCAAGAAGGCCCTGCAGAATGGGCTGGTCCTGAGGTTCGACCCGCACTGGATTGCCTTCGCCCCGCCTTTGATCATCTCCGAGGACGAGACAGACAAGATGATGGACATTTTCGAAGAGTCTCTCCGAGAAACGCTTGCGAGCGTAAACTAGGCAGGTCGGGACGACTTGTCGACGAAGACGGGAAGCGCGTCCAGGTAGACAAAGTCCGACGCGCTGTACCAGTCACCCTCCTTCCAGATGGCGGCCCTGCAGGCGACCGTGGCATCCGCCTTTGCGACGAGCATCTCCAGCGCGCTGAGCGTACCGCCTGTCGAGACCACATCATCGAGGAGGCAGATTCTTTTCCCGGCGAGGTTCGTAAGTTCGTCCCTGGTCAGGACCAGCTCCTGGTCTTTCTCGGTTGTGATCGACCTGAGCTTCTGGGAGACGTGGTCTCCCATGTACGTCTTCAGGCTCTTGCGGGCGACGACGAAGCGCGAATGCCCGAGCCTCTTCGACAGCTCGTAGGCAAGAGCGATCGACTTGGCCTCCGCCGTCAGGATGAGGTCGATCCGTCTTCTGGCGAGCTTGCGACCCAGAAGCTCCGCGACCTTTGAGATGAACTCCGTGTCCCCCAGAATCAGTTCGGCATCCGAAGCAATCCACAGGCCCGGGGAGACGTTTATGATTGGAAGCTCGCGGCGAACACCATCGAATCTCACGGAGTAAGATTTCTGTCCTGAGTATCTTTGGACCGGGCTCTTTGGCAATCTCCCGCATCCTCAATCGTCAAAGGTAGACCGGATATGAATCTACTCTGGCGGGATTTCCTTGTACGCAAGGGTGACGTCTATTCCCTTCCGTCCGTAGTACGCCTTGCACCCGTAGTAGAGGGCAAGTCCTGCCACGAAGGAGGCTGCGACATAGGCGTACGCATAGTCATAGCCTGGGACGCCGTTGACGACAGTAGAGGTTCCCCAGAGCGCGGGCGACGCCAGGAACTGGTACGTTATGTATGCGAAGACCAGAGACATGAGAAGGCCGCACACAACCAGAAGACCGCGGTTGGTCCCCCGCTCATTCTTTGAACCGTGAATTATCGCCGTCAGGCCGATGAAGACGAAGTAGATCATGGCGGCTATGACCCCAGCGTAGAGAGCTTGCAGCGTTCCGTAGAGGAAGGAGACGGCGCCAACCAGGGAGAGCGTCAGGATCAGCACTATCGCCTGAGCCACGACGGGAGCGCCCCACTTGTTGACATACGCAATCTTCTCTGGTAGGAAGCGGTCGAACGCCTGGGCGAGCAGGTATCTCGAGATTACAATCACCCCGTACGCCAGGATTCCGACGTTCCACAGGATCCATGACAGGCCGATGAAAAGCTGCAGCGCCGTGTTTCCTGATACGCCCATCGCAAGGGTCCAGAAGTTGAACGAGTAGTTGAAGACCAGAGCTGCGTTCCCGAGCGCCGCGTTGGTGAAGGGCAGACCCGCAACGTAGTACATGGTAGCGAACGCACCGGTGAGCAGCACGAGGACGAGCACCGATGCCAGGGGGACATTCCACCTTGCGGTGCCGGTACCCTTCAGCTCGGACCCTACTGCCGGTCCGGCGTTGATCCATGGATAGACGAATATCGCGAAGAACGGAAGTATGGATATGGTCGCGCCGAAGTTGAAGGTGGAACCGCTGTAAGAACTGACGAGCGAGTTGAAGGTGATGGGGTTGTTGTTGAAGTCAACCGCACCCATGTTGTTGATGTAGTTCGCCACGCCCGTCTGCCCAGCTGAAAGCAGGGTCGCGATTGCGACCAGAATCCCGATGACACCTATGAGAATCGTGAAGGTCACTATCCTGTAACCTACCTTGGGACGTATCATGTTAGCCAGTATGAGGATGAGAAAGATCACGGCCCCCACAGCGAACTGTTCGGCAGGAACCGAGCCCGAGATGTTACCGGGAAGCGCCAGGCCCAGAAAGCTCGAGTTCCCCATCGCGACCCCAACAGACCCTATCGCGAAGACCATCGACAGAACGATGAGGGCGAAATAGACCTGCGTTTCGAGTACGTAGCCCATGAACGACAGGGATCCCCCAAGTGCCCCGCCGAAGGAACGGGTTATCCAGACGTAGTCTCCGCCCGTGCGCTTGATCTTGCTACCCATCAGGGTGTAGACAATGATCTGCGGCACCGAAAGCAGGAAGGCGATTATCGATGCGTACACCAGGTTCACACCACCCACGGAGGTGAGGGAGGCCATCGTGAAACCTATCGTGGCGAGTGCGGCTCCCGCGGACATGTTCCCCATGTTGAGGGTCAGCGCATTGAGGAGCGAGACGTTCTTGACCAGACCCGTGCTCTCGCGGACAAAAACCCCAGCCTTCGCCTTGTAAGCCATAAAGGTCTTGCCAAATGAGAATCATATTTAATGCTGATTTAGCTTCTAGTTGTTAAAATCTCTGCGTTGTGCTAACCGGGGTCCCCCGGCCCGACGACAAACGTCATAACGACGGCGCGGGTCTCCACCGGCATGTCTCGGCTCCCCCGCAGCTTCTTCTCGAGGTACACTCCAGACGTTGCGAAGGAGATGCTGGGCCTGATTCTCGTCAGGGTGGAGCAAGGCGTCATGACAAGCGGCAGAATAGTCGAGACAGAGGCGTACCGCGGTAGGGACGACCCGGCGAGCCACGCCTACCGCGGAATCACGAAGAGAACGGAGGTGATGTTCGGGGAAGCGGGCCACGCATACCTGTACTTCATCTACGGGAACCACTACTGCTTGAACGTCACGACAGAGCAGGATGGAGAGCCGGGCGCGGTACTGATCAGGGCGGTCGAGCCCATCGCCGGGATTGGTCGTATGCACGAAACGCGAAGCGTCGAGGAGGATAGAGACCTGACAAACGGGCCGGGAAAACTGACGGAGGCCATGTCCATCGGGCCATCGCTGCACGGCGAGGACATGGTCACCTCGAGGAGACTCTACCTTCTGGCCGGGAAACCCGGAGGGCCGGTGTCTGTCTCCACGCGCATCGGCCTGAGCGTCGCACGAGAAACGATGTGGAGGTACTTCGTCGAAGGCAACCCTTTCGTCTCGCGCGGCAGAACGCATAACTACCGCAAAGGCCGCCGCGGAAGGAACGCGGGGTCGTCGGCTAGTCTGGTCCAGGCTTCAAACCGCTAGGGAAGCAGCCTTGGGCGCTTGAGAGCGCCGGTTCAAATCCGGCCGACCCCATCTACGCCTGCCGTCCGAAAACCTAACCCGTCGTCCCGGTCATCTCGTCGGTCTCTCCTTCTTCCGGATAGGCCACTTCGCCGTGGATGCCAAGGTCGCCCAGCTTGAGCGTCGGTTCGGTCTCCTGCAGAGGCGTAATCTTGCCGACGACCTTGAAGATGATGTAGGTGAGGACGAAGCTGTATGCTATCGTAACAGCGGCCGCGAACACCTGGATCTCCACGAGATAGAAGTTGCCGAAGAAGGCACCTGTGAGACCCGGATAGATGTATTGCGTGACGCTCGGGTCGGCCAGGAACCCGGTCAGGACTCCTCCGGTCAAGCCCGCGACGCCGTGCCCGGGAAAGACCCCGAGCGGGTCGTCCACCTTGAGCCTCGGCATCAACTTGTAGAACGCCAGCCAAGGCAGGACTCCCGAGAAGACCCCTATCACTATAGCACCCCAGCCGCTGACGTAACCCGCAGCGGGCGTTATGGCGACGAGTCCGGTGATCGCCCCGCTCATCGCCCCGGTCAGCGTGGGCTTGCCTATACCCTTCATGTCCATCAGTATCCAGGTGATCGCGCTCACGGCCGCCGCCAGGTCCGTGTTCAGTATGGCTATTGACGCGTCCACGGTGCTTCCGTACGGGTCGCCGCCGTTGAACCCGTTCCATCCGAGCCAGACCAGGCCCGCTCCGACGAGCACGAACATGAGGTTGTTTGGTCTCATCCCGCGCTTTCCGATCGCGCGCGGACCGATTGCCATTGCCGCGGCGAGACCGGCGATTCCCGCGTCCAGGTGGATCACGTAGCCGCCGGAGAAGTCCACGGCACCGAGCTGGTTCAGCCAGCCACCGGCGAATAGCCAGTACGCGAGCGGACTGTAGACGAGGAGCGACCAGGTGGGGACTATTATCATCCAGGCCTTGAACGCCATCCTCTCGACCACCGCTCCGATGAACAGTATCGGCGTTATCGCGGCGAAGACAAACTGGAACCAGACTATCGTCGCCGAAGGCACATTGAGCGCCAAGCCAGCGCCGTTCGTCCCCGGACCGACGAGCGCCTGCGACCCCTCGAATATTCCGGGAGTCGCCGGCAAGAGCTTTCCGAGAAGGTAGTAGGTCGTCCCACCGAAGCTGAACGACGCAGAGGGCTGTCCGAAACCGAGATTGTAACCTGCGACGACCCAGACGACGAGCACGGCTGCGAATGCGTAGAATGTCATCATCGCCGTGTTGAGGGCAAACTTCTTCCTGGTCAGCCCGCCGTAGTAGAGGGCCAGTCCCGGCACGCTCTGCAGACCGACGAGCGTCGCAGCCGTCAGCATCCATGCGTTGCTGCCGGTATCGAGCCAGCTAGGCACAGCGCAGCTCGGGAAGCCGTTCAGGTTAGCGGGTGGCGTCGGGCACTGCGTCTGAGCCGAGGCGCTGTGCACCCCGACCAGCATGAGGACGGCGGTGGCCACCACGAGTAGGACGACCGTACGCCAGTTTCCGAGAGTCTGCAGCAGACCGGCGATGACGCTTCCGTGCATGGCCCGTGAACTGTTCAAGCGGGCCGCCATCAATCGTATGTATATTTAACAATTGCACAGATTATCACACATTTGTTTAGTGTTTACCGTTAGAAGCATACATTTGTCTGTTGGACTAAATAGGCAGCTTGCAAGTCCGGAACAGAGTTCACACACGCGAGCCAAGCTATCCTTCAGGAAAGGGCCAGTGCTCGATGAGGGCTGGTCGGTGGCCCTTTCAGCCACTGGCCAGGCCCTGTTCAGCTGGTCTTCTCACTCGCACTTGCTGTAGCCGCAGCTGGTGCACTTGTAGCAGCCGCCCTCGAATATTATGGCACTCTCACCACAGTCGGGGCATGTGCCTCCCTGTACGAGAGGCGTGGCAGCCTCCTTGGTCACCCTGCCCGCTACCAGCACTTCCAGCGCCTTGGCTACAGCGTCCGGAATGGAGAGCAGCTGGACACCTTCGTCCCAGGAGACGTACTTGCCTCTGATGCCCTTCAGCATCTTCACGACGCTCGGCACGTCTCCGCCGTGCTGCAGGTATAGGCTGATCAGCCTGCCAATCGCCTCGGCGTCGGCCTTCTCGTCTCCGCCCAGCTTGCCCAGCGTCACGAAGACCTCCTTCATCCTGCCAGCCTCGTCGGAGTTGGCGGTGACGTACAGCCCTCCCTGTGGTAGCTTGAGCTTCAAAGTCCTGCCCGTGAGGACCTTCGGCCTCTCGAACTCGGCGGACTTTTCGACCTTCTTCTCCACCTGGTTCGTCTCGAGTATCCCTTCCCTGCTTCCTTCCCTGTAGATGGTTATGCCCTTGCAACCGAGCTTCCACGCCAAGAAGTAGATCTTCTCGACCTCCTCGGGCGAGATGTCCTGGGGCAGGTTGACCGTGCTCGAGATGGCCGTGTCGATGTGTTTCTGGATGGACGCCTGCATCTTGACCCTCATCTCCGGCTTGATCTGATGGGAGGTCACGAAGTAGGATGGAAGCTGCGCCTCGTCGGTGATCCTGTGGACCTGCATGTACTCCTTTACCAGCGGGTGGAAGACTTTGAACTCGCCTTCGCTCAGCGACTTGCTCCTCCTCGTGTACGACAGTGCGAAGACTGGCTCGACGCCGCTTGAACACGCCGCAAGTATGGAACCTGAGCCGACCGGAGGGACGGTGGTGAGCGCAGAGTTTCTGACGCCGCGCGTCATTATCTTCTCCTTGACTCCCTCGTCCAATCTCTGTATGAACGGCTGAGCGAGGTGCTTGTCGGCCTGGAATGCGGGCGCGGAACCCTTCTCGACGGCGAGCTCTGTCGAGTAGCCGTAGATTACGTTCGTGATCCTCTCGAACAGCTTGTCGACGAACTCGACCGTGGCCTCGTCGTCGTACTTGAGCCCAAGCTTGATCAGCATGTCTCCGAGTCCGGTGATGCCCACTCCGATCCTCCTGCTCCACAGGGATGCCTGTCGCTGCTGCTGCAGGGGATGCCTGTCGGCGTTGTAGTCGAGGACGTTGTCCAGGAACCTAGTGGCGTACTGCGAAGCCTTGACCAGCCCGTCCCAGTCGATGCTGGCGCGCTCGGTGAACGGTTCCTTTACGAAGTAGCTCAGGTTGACCGAACCAAGACAGCAACAGCCGTAGTTTTCCAGCGTCTGCTCGCTGCAGGGGTTCACGCCCTGCACCTCCATGTTGTTGTACTCCGTCGTAGAGTCCCTCTTGATCGTGTCCCAGAAGAGAAGACCGGGCTCGTCGCTCTGCCACGCGGCCTTCACGAGCTGCTTCCAGATGTCTCTCGCCCTGACCGTCTTGCGGAAGTCTATCCTTTCGTTCTTGAAGGCGAGCTCGAAGTCTGTGTCGTTCTCCACGGCGCGCATGAACTCGTCGGTTATCTTGATCGAGATGTTCGCGTAGTTCACCTTCTTCAGGTCCTTCTTCACGTTGATGAAATCGAGCACGTCGGGATGGTCCACCCTGATGGTGATCATCAGAGCGCCCCTCCTTCCCGCCTGGCCGATGGTGCCGGTGGTGGTCGACAACAACTCCATGAATGAGACAGAGCCCGTGCTGTATATCGCCGAGTTGTTCACCGGCGAGCCACGCGGTCTCAGGACCGAGATGTCGGTGCCGACCCCGCCTCCGAAGCTGTACGTCCTCGCCGCCTCCTTGCACCAGTCGAAAATCGCCTCTATGGAATCCTCTTTTATCTTGAAGAAGTAACAGTTCAGCAGAGTGGACCTCCTGGGTTGTCCGGCACCGAACAGGATCCTGCCACCCGGGACGAACTTGAAGTCCTCCAGAAGCCAGTAGAACTTGTCTGTCCATTCCTGCTTCTTCGAGCCCTCTTCGACTGAAGCGAGCTCCTTGGCTACCCTCAGCCAGAGCTTCTCCGGCGTCTTCTCTACCTGTTTTCCGTTGATGTCCCTGAGGGCGTACTTCTCGTAGAAGACCCTTGCCCGGAGCTCATCCCCGCCGAATGCCTCAAGGGTCTCCTGAGGAAGCGGAACCTCCACCTTCTGAATTCCCACAGAATCGTCTGATTTCTCAATTGCAGTCATGTGTCTTGCACTTTTTCGCGAGTTGCGCACTTTGACCTGATAGCAGTATATATCTCTGCTACGCGTTACCGGATTTGACAACGAGGCTTCTCTGCTCGTCCGAGGAAGAGTCAATGAGACGCGCGCGGGTGAACGATACTTGACTTGAAGTCAACCCAATTTGCAGCAATTCACTCGGCTGTCGAATACGGCGTCGTGGCTGTGGACCTGCATTTCTTGCACCTGCCAGAGTCTGAGGGCAGTTTTGTCCCGCAGTTCCTGCAGAAGGACGCCAACCGGTGGACCCTGAAGAAGGGTAGGTCTGCGGAGGCCGCCAGAATCGCGTTGTAGGTGCCGCGCAGGTCGGCCGACGATGCGTCCAGCATCGTCGAGACGCCTCCGTTCAGACCGTCGGCGAGCTTCTTCACGTATTCGACCTTGTCTCGCGCCTGGAAGTCCTCCGGGGTAAGCCTCGGAGCGAGGGAGTAACCCTGCCGTCCCGCGCTCTGGAGCCCCGCCCTTCCGTACTTCTCTGAGTCGAGGGCAGCCATCCTTACGGCGCCCTCCTCTTCTATGATGGCGACGCCGAGTCTCTCGTTCTTCCCAGACTTCTCCCCGGCGACGCGCACGGCCGTCTCGAGCACCTTCTCCGCAAGGGCCGTCTTCATGGTCATCGAAGGCTCCTTGGTCAGGTTGGTGAGCGTCTCGTCGAGACCGACCAGGTTCATTATCAGGGGCATCGCGTCTGAACTGACCGTCTCCGACCCGAAGGTGAGCGTCGGAAGCAGTCCCTTCTTCATCACGCGCTCCAAGACTCTCCGCCTGCTGGTCAGGGCGTCCGACGCCACTCCGATTAGCATCGCGAGCTTTGCCCTGAAATAGGTCTCGTCCTGGTTGGAGTCGTAGGAAAGCCGGGGGAGGTTCAGGCTCAGGTTGTGCAGCACACTGATATGGTCTCCCTGCAGCTCGGCGGGCAGGACGTCTGGGTTGATCCCGAGGAAGCTCCTCTTCTGACCGGAAGTGAAGAAGGCCACCCTCCCACCAGCGAATATCACCGACGCCGCGTCCTTCAGGTACCTGCTGTCGTCCTCGCGGAGCTTCGCGAGGAGCAGCCTGATCTCTGGGCGGGGGACCTGTCCGACGACTGCCTTGTACGCTTCGAGCGTTGCGTCGAGGACCTTCTCTATCAGATCTCTCCCTGAGTCGTCCTTCAGATAGGGGTCGAGCTGTAGCGTTATCATCGGATGAAGAGACGCTGGGAGCTGAGACGAGGCCTGGTCGAGGAACCTGCGTATGGCATCGACCAGCTCGTGCTTGGTCTTCGACCGGGTGAAAGGTGCCAGGTACTGCAGGAAGTTCCTGTAGACTATCTCCACGGAAGCCTCCCTCGTGATGAGCGACGTGATACTGCTGATTATCGTAATCGCGCTCTCAAGGTTATCCGGACTGGGCATTATCGGCGCGTAAGACAGCCTCCCTCTGGGGTTGAAGCCGGAGGCCCTTACCGAGAGGAGGTCAACGAAGATTGTGTCTGGCGTGAGACCCCAGGTCCCCGCGTTCGCCACGTGTATGTCTCCGGCAAGGTGCGCGTCAGCGACGTCCCTTGGTATCTGCTCCAGCAGGAGATACTCCGAGAAGACCGACTTGCCCGTCTGGTGTAGTAGAGACTCGATGTCGCCGCCGTCGTCTCCAGCCTTCCCGAGAAGCTGGGTGACGTCGTAGACCGGAAGGCCCAGTCTGGTGAGCTTGTGGCGGTACTCCTCCAAGTTGTGCTCGACCAGGAGCGAGTTCACCATCTCCCGGATCAGCGGCGCGGTGAGGTACTGCGTCTGGAACTTGTAAAGTCTCGACTCTGTCTCGCTGGTTATCTTCTGGGCGAGCTCCACAGGCATACCCGCCTCCTTGACCAGCGACTGGAGTATCTTATCCGCGTTGAACTCCTCCATCGCCTGGCGCGACGTCCTGACGTAGAGCTTGCCGCTCTCCACAAGGGACTGCTCCTCTATCTGCCGCGTGAGGTTGAGGACGAGCCTCCCGAGGTTGGTGACAGTGTACTTTCTCTCCTGTCTGTTCAGCTGGATGAGCAGCTGCCTGACCAGTTTCCTTAGGTGATATGCGAACTTGCCCGATTCCTTCTTGGACTTGAAGCCCGCGAGTGTCTTCAGGGCGCTGTAGGTCAGCGGCCCCTTCACGTTCAGTATCTTTAGTATCTCCAGCCTCTGCGGAGATGCGATGACGCTGTAGATTGTCTTGACCCTTCTCGGGGCTGCTTGCAAGCCAGCAGCCGGTTGCAGGTCAAATGTATTTAACCAGTAGTGCGTCAGTCCGCCAAAATTAGCTAGCTTGGCTGGCCTGCGGCTTCTTTAGCTCGAACTGATTGAGCGTGTACAGCCTCCTTCCCTTGAACGGAGTGAAGAGCTTGGCCTGTCCGTGATAGAACTTCGAGAAGTACTCGACGAAAAGAAGCCTCGCCCCCTGTATGCCCGGTTCGAAGAGGGCAAGGACGATGTTGAACATCTGGCCGACGACGAGCACCACGATTCCTGCGACCGTGAACCCAATCCCCTCGACCGTCCTGGCGCCGCCTCCCCACAGAAGAGGACCGGCCAGGCCCTCGAACTGGGAGTTCACCACGAGCGCGAAGCCTATCGATGCGAGCAGTATGCCGGTAAGCCTCGTGAACGAAAGGATGTGACTGACTATCGAAGGCAGCTCGA
>CAZAMW010000038.1:0-3805 GCA_964486265.1 uncultured Nitrosopumilales archaeon
AACTACCGTTTCATGTTCGACTACTACGTCACAAAGGGCGACATGGCGGAGGCGGAGAGGGTCGTCCAGGAGATGGAGAAGGCGGGGCCGACGCTCGAGTACACCCACGTCAACCGCGGTTATCTTGCCGCCGTAAAAGGGGACAGGAGGACGGCGCTCGAGATGGTGGAGAGGCTCGAGGGCACACACAAGGCTGGATGGGCCCGCGCATACTCGGCAGGATTCATCTATCTGGGCATGGACGACCTCGATAAGTTCTTCGAGTACATGTTCAGAGCTGCAGAGGACCACACGCTCTCGGTCGTCACCCTGCGCTACAACCCGCTGGTCGACAGGGCGCGAAGGGACCCCAGGTTCCCGGAGGTGTTCAGGAGGGCCGGGATGCCTCTGCCCACGCAGCGGTGAACTTTCGGCCAAAACCGGAGAGAAGTTGACATGGCCAGGAACAGTTTTCGCGGGCTATTCGTAGGTCAACTGCCCGTTCGTGCAATACCTGCCCAGGAGCCTTGTTCGATTCAGTTAACAGCAGGAATTCTTGGTGTTGGCATGCAACTGGGCGCATGAAAAATTGATGAGTTATCATCAGGTCGAATTAGTCGTCGTCCTAACCATCATCGTGATAGCCATAGGAAGTATCTTGAAGTTTCGCATTTTTAGAAGAAACATGCACGCGTGACTGAAGTCGAGGCGCCTACTTCCATCTTGTTAGTATCTCCTCCCTGCTGAAGGTCGCTCTTGAGACGAAGAAGAGAAGGACATCAACAACGAGCAATGCTCCAGCGACTATCAGCAGATTGCTGGCGTCTCCGAGGTCGATCAAATTTAGCTCCCCCGCCAGATACACTCCAGCAAACGGAAGGACCGTCAACGCCCCCAGCTGTTGTCCGGCCCTCACATCGGTCACTCTAGAGGAGATTACTATGTTGAATTGCACGCTCATCAACAGTGCGAGGGGAAGGAGCAGGAGCAGGACCAGGGCTGTGTTCAGGTCGGGGAAGTAGTAGTAACCAAGCTTATCCTTCGTAGTCAGATCCACAAGAAGCATGAAGAGTGCTGACCCTCCCCATAGCGCGACCAACGGCGGAAAGAAGGCCGCTATTCCCTTTCCCAGCAAGATTTCGCTGTCGGTCGTCGGCGTCGCGAGCAGTGGTTCGAGGCTCTTCTCCACTTTTTCTCCGACGATCGTGTACGACGATATCGGGGTGGCGAGGTACGCAGCGAACAAGACGTACAAGAAGATAAACGCAGGCAGCAACACCAACAACTCTGCCGGGGGGATGCCGGTACTCCCGTTCCTGCGGCCGGCGAAGGTTAGCACCGCCGGAATGAGGAAGGCGATGACAAGCGGAACGAAGACCAACGCATAGATGACGTTCTTCTTCTTGCGGTAGACCTTGAAGTCTTTCGCCGCAATGATCCACGATTTGGAGAGCCGCGCCATCCCTAACTCTCTTCTCCTTCCTTTACGAGTTTCAGGTAGACATCTTCGAGTGAGGCACCGGCTATAGTCACAGACTGTATGCGTCCTCCAGCCTTGACTATTGCCTCGATTACGGCCGAGTTCTGCTTCTCGGGGTCGTTCAAGGCGACCTCCAGTCTATCCCCTGCGGCCGACACGTTCCCCACGCCAGGGAGCTGTTTCAGTGCCGTCTGAATGGCGTCCGTCGCCTGTTCCTGGAGCAGGATGACGGTCCTCCTTGTGCCTCCTCCGCTGCTCAGCGCCCTTTCGAGCTCCTGCGGAGTACCGGTCGCGATGAGTTTGGTGCTCAGAATCCCAATCCTGTCGCATATCCTCTGCGCTTCGTCGAGGTTGTGCGTGTTGAGGAAGATGGTCTTCTTCTCCTTCTTCAGTTCGAGGATGAAATCTCTGACTGTCTTGGCGGACTCAGGGTCAAGGTTGGCCGTAGGCTCGTCCATGAAGAGGAGCTTTGGCTCGTGTATGAGCGCGCGTGCGATGGCGAGCTTCTGCTTCATCCCCTTGGAGAAGGTTCCTGCCGTGACGTCCCTCTTGTCCCAGAGGTCCAACATCGTCAGGAATCGTTGAATGTTTTCCTTTCTCTGGACGTCTGGGCAGTCGTACAGCTTGCCATAGAAGTCAAGGTTATCGTAGGCACTCAGGTCGTCGTAGAGCCCGACGTTGTCGGGTACCAATCCGATGAGCTTCCTGATTTTATTCGCGTCCTCGGACCGCCCTACGTCGTAGCCGCCAATCCTAGCCTCTCCACTCGTCTTGGAGATGAGGCAGCAGAGCATCCTCACAGTCGTAGTCTTACCTGCACCATTGGGTCCGAGAAAACCGAAGACTTCACCCTCCCCCACACTAAAAGACACAGAGTCAACAGCCGTCAGGTTGCCAAACCTCTTTGTAAGGTTCTCAGTATCGATCATTGTAGTCCCCTTCAGTCGCTCTCTTTGTCTAGACTTCCTTTCCAGTGCTTCAAGTTGCTCAATTGAAATCTTCCTTCTCAAATGACGCCATACCCGAGATCGTAGTGACCACGAAATAGGCGGACATTATCGCTAGACCCTCAAGAATGGTTGCGTGATACGAAGACGCCCCAGCTATCACGACTTCGTGGGGAGGATAGCCTGAGGGAGAGAGAACATTCGTGATTATCCCGGCACCATAAGTTAGAACGTACCATGGCTCGGAATTGGAAAGAGTGGTAATCAGAGGTGTGATGAAGTTGAACCCGAGCAACAGCAGAATGGCGGTCAAAAGAATCGAGTAGGAATTGTTCTTGAACACGGAGCTTATAAAGAATGAAAACCCCACGATAGGTAAAATGTAGAAGAGGGCAAAACCGAACGACTCACCGAACTGATAGGGAATGTTGAATCCGAAGTAGATTGCGCCGTCAGCTACCGTGATTGCTGCGTAGACGCCAACTGCGATTGCGGACGCCAAGAAGGATGCTATCCATTTGCCGATAAAGATAGAAGACCTCCTGACTGGATTTGGTAGTAGGTAGTACCCCGTTTTGTTCTGAAATTCGGTTGAGATCGCATCGGCCCCAAAGAAAATGCCGGTGAGAATCACACACAGGCTTGCTACGCTTCCCCACCACACTGAATAGAATGACATCGGTGACGAAGTATAGGTAGACGGTTTGTAGACGTACATCACCGCCATGATTGCTAACCCGATTGTCGTCACAATGGCGAGCAAAATGTAAAACCGTGTTGAACGTAGATAGTTCACGAACTCGAATTCGGCTTGCACGCCGCATTGGGTGAGACTAGATGGAACCTTGTTGTTCGCTCGTTCGAAGGGTTGAGTTTCGGGGTTAGTGGCCAATCCAAACTCACCCTCAGACATTTTCTTTGATCAGGCTAAGGTAGACGTCTTCCAGAGCAGACGAAGAAACCTTGAGGCTATTGACTCCGACTCTTAGAGCACCCAGCTCCGAGAGAATATCTGCTTGCGTTTCGGCATCTCCCAGGAACTTCAACCTGAGGTTCCGGTCGTCCAGCAGCTCAACACTAGTCACTCCGTGTAGCCTTCGTATTGACTCGACGACCTCATCATCTATGCGCTGGCTTGCAAAGCCAACCTCCAAGGCCGAACCTCCACCAGAAAATCTGCTGGTGAGGTTCTGGATGGAATCGTACGCCAGAAGCTTTCCGTGATCGATAAGGGCGGCTTCGTCGCAGACGTCCATCACCTCTGGGAGGAGGTGCGAACTCATGAAGATGAGTCTCTTGCGCTTCTTGAGACTTTTCACCATCTCTCTGACCTCACTCATCCCCCTAGGATCCAGGCCGCTCGTTGGTTCGTCCAGAAGAATTATCTCGGGGTCACTAA
>CAZAMW010000038.1:3815-10075 GCA_964486265.1 uncultured Nitrosopumilales archaeon
ATGGAAGCTATGTCTATCCGCTGCTTCATCCCCTTGGAGAATTTTCCAACTTTCTTGTTCTCCCAGTCGTCCATGTGTACCTCGTGAAGAGCTTCTTCGATTTTCTTGTTCCTGATCTCTGTAGGGACGCCGCGGTGCTTCGCGATTATCATCAGAGCCTCCCTCGGGGTTAGAGAAGGATAGATCTCCGGCGTCTCGACTAATGCTGCAACGGCGGCCAAAGCCTTCTTCTTGTCAGAGTGCACATCAATCCCGTTGATGAAGGCCTTGCCAGACGACCTGTGAATCAGGTCCGTGAATATTTTGAGCGTGGTGGTCTTTCCGGCTCCGTTGGGACCGAGAAAGCCGACGCACTTTGCTCCCTCAATCCTCAGATCCAGGTTGTCGAGTGCTGTGAAAGAGTCGTACTCCTTGGTGAGTTTGATAGCCTCGATCGAGGGCACCGAACTCGCCAAGGAACAATCACTCGCAGAGACGACACAGAATCCCAAACGCACAGCAGGACTTTGCACGCAGGAATTTCTTTGCTCTTCCCTTCATATCTCTCTACGACCCGCTCTTCCTGCGTGCTCCCACTACTACGACAATCACGCCGATAATGAAAGCGACAAAACCTCCCAGCACTAGTGGGCTAGACCCCAGCGTACCCCCGTTGAGTGGGGTCACGACAATCTTCGAGCTCGGCTGAGATGACGCGAAGGCTACGTAGTAGTAGCCTCCCGTGAGGTTCGTGTAAGTCACTGTTCCAACTACGTTCGAATGTGGCGTAAGAGCATATTGACCGAGGTTGATTGAATTGACCAGGTTCAGGTCCTGGGCAGGGATGAGCCCGCCGTTTGAGGCTGCAGAAGTAACGGCTACAGCTGAGGTGGCATTGAGCACTACCTCTGATGAGACGTATTCACCGCTGTGCGGTTCGCTGAAAGTGGTAACGATGGTAAGCCCTCGAAGCACGCCCACCGCCCCGACCGCGACAAGAACGACTCCGACAATGAGGACGGCCACACCGATTACCACTATTGTCTTGTTCGTGCAGACCCCTCTAGAACGTTCCGCGCTTACAGAACCTAAAAATAGATTCTGAAACGTACAAATTTTGTACGTATCACCACATTTTATGAGGTGGGTGTATCAGGAAGAGGAGATAGGTGCGAGGAGCGAAATGATGGATGACGCGAGAACCGATTTCTCACCCGATGATATCAAAACCGCCGTTAAACGAGCCATTCTCCTGAACGAATACTTGCTCCGTCGGGCTTGGGGAATACTCTATCTTGCACTGTCACTCTCAATGTTCCTTTCAATCTTTGGAACGCCTATCATTAGCTCACTGATATCAATCGGATACGCGAGCTTGATTGCGGTAGATATGACAGCGAGCGGCTGCGGTATAGCCGCCATTCTTTGGGCATTCAAACGAGTCCGTAATGCCGCTGAAATTACTCATCCCGAAGACAATCCAGCATGGTCAAGGCTCCTCGGATATCGCGTTCTTGTACCTCTGTGGATTTCGCTCAATGTACTGGTGATCTTGACGATCGCGCTTGCCAGCGCCCACCTTTCATTGGTGGTACTCCTGGTACACCTGGGAGTGGCCGTCTATGCTTATTACGCTCTAAGACTCTCTTTTTCAGGGAAGATTCCCGTGGAGGCTGTTATCGCTGTTGGGTCGCTCTCGCTGAGCAGCATTGCGTCGCTAGCTCTCCTGTCCATTGTCACGCGCCCCGGGCCATACGTGCTCCTCTGGGGGGCTACGATCATCGCTTGGATTTTTTCCGGAGTTTACGCGCGTAGTAGACCCGTCCCAGAGTTCAAAGAGGAGCGCACCGGGCTTGAGTGAAGAGGACGAAATCAAAGGAGCTCTCGCTAAGAACGCCGATGATGTCATTCAGTCGTTGAAAGAGCAATTCGATGACTCGACTTTCAAATCTTCTGCCCGAATCCTGATACTAGTGTTGCTCGCATTGGCTCGGAGTATGAGCTCCGTACAACTCAGGACGCTTACAGGGTTGGGAAAGGGGAGCCTGGAAAATCATCTGAACAAACTCGAGGGCTTCGGTTATGTCAGGCTGAGCTATGCGAAATCCATGGGAGCTAGGGGCGTCCCAAGACAGACCGTTGAGATCACCGAGAAGGGGCTTCATGCCTGCCGCGCTCTCGTAAAAAGCATGTCAAGTTTGAGTCTCTGATGTTCGCCATGGTCGATGGCTGAGACCTCAAGTTCTGCTGAGATTACATGGGCATGGCCCGCCCACGGCGTTTCACGGCTTCTTGCCAAGTCAGAAGGGCGATTAGGAGATGGGCAAGGAAGAACGCGGGCCGCCGGTGTTTGCCTGTGTGTCAAGCCAGCCAAGAATGGCGTTGGCGGCCTCTTAGTCGAGCCCGGCGTCCAGTTTGGAGCTTTCAGATTTCTCGGACTCAATGTTCTGTGGGTTCCTGAGATATTGATCTTTCACGCGGTGGTTACGACGACCGTCGCCATCCTAGTGATACGTAGCCTTTGGCCCGAAAGAGTGTCGAAGAGCTTTCTTCAGAGGAGACACTACATGGCTCTTGCTGTCTTGCTAGGAGTCGCGATCGTGCTGACCAATGTCATCTTGGTGCCTTTTGTCGCAAAGAACATGGGTTATGCGCCCCCGTTCGATCCACTGCCATACATCGTTCTCCTACTCCTATCGCTCTTCATTGTCATTGTAGTAAGGATGAGCCTTTCACAAAGACGCGCAGAGTCGGAACGCGACGTCTTCAGGTATGCATTACTCGGCGGTGCCCTACTCTTGCTGCTTACGCTGGGGAGTCATGTCACACTGGCAATCTTCGGCGCGTGGATAACCGGTGGGGCGGTCGTACTGGCCGGCTGTCTATTTTATTGGTACTTCATGAGTTTGGATTTTGACCCAGAAATTTACGGCGGAAAAAATTCTTCTCTGTCTATTCCACCTTCATACTTGTGGTTCTGATTCTAGGATTCGGCGGAAGGCAACCTGCAAGTGATACTGTCGCTTTTGCTGGAGTCGCATTAGAGCTCTATTTCGGGTGGCGGGCGGCGACCAGGCAAGTTCGGATATTCGCGCATTAGATGCGTGCGTTGCTTCGCGACTTCTCGCGCTGTTTCTGACTTTTTTCTTGATTAACGAGTTTCGGTCTTTCCCCGTTAACGGCACATAGGTGCTCAAAACCCGATGAAGCAAATCGAGAGTTTGTTGCTTCTTGCCCGATTACCCCGATCGCGACTACGCTGTATGTGTCGCCCAGTTGGACCGTGACCGTGCATCGAAGGATTCGGTTGTGTTCGCCACCCGGGCGACGAGGCCGAAGAGTCACGAGTTGCCAAGTCAAGGATCAGAGGCCACGCCCTAGTCCGGAGACCCCCAGGAGAGCGATGTGAGGTTGCCAGAATTTGACTAAGGCAGACGACAGGGAGGGGGAGGACTACTGTTGGTCAAGCTGACTCGGTCGGGAAGCCTGCGGAAGGGATGAGCTGCGAGGACGTCAAGGGCAAGATGACCGTCATGGGAACCAGCCCGCGCCTAGACGCAGACAAGCTTACCTCTTGTCACCGGGGCCGAGCATTCATGCCGTGCGTAAACGAGGGATGTCTATGCCCGCCAGCCTCAGTCGCCTTTCCGCCTGCTCCCTGAGGGTCGAGTAAACCTCAACACGGTCCTCTAGGAGGTCGAGCCTCGCCGAAGACACGCCCTGGGCTCTCCTCACCTTCCCGAGAACCCTCAGCCCTTCGGGGATACTCGGAAGAACAAGGGTGAGCAGACTGTACTCGGCCCATAGCCCCGCGTATATTACGTAGCGTTCAAGGTCTGCCTGCAAAGCCGCGTCGGTAGCTGCCCTCGAGGCCCCTGCTCTGTGGTTCACCTCGAGATTGGCTACCACCCCGCCACGCATAGCCGCGAGGTCTGCCGAGACGACGGTCGATATCGCCATACCTTCTATCATCCTCTTCGTACGCCTCTTCAGTGTCTTTGTGGATACCCCGAGTTCGCTGGCTATCTCTCCAGGGTGGCGGGGCCAAGCCCTCTGAAGCGCCGAGACTATCTGCCAGTCCCTCCTGCTTAGCTCCACGGTGGCCCGTGGATACGGCATGGAGGTCGATCTCAGACTCGTGGCGCCGCACAGGCTCGCTATCAGCTCCTCCTTCCTCTGGAGGTCAAGCTCGCTCTCGTAGTACAAGATGAGCCCGACCAGGCCTCCGACGTGGGTCGCGATTACCAACATTCCTTCAACGAGGGAGAGCTTGCGGACGATCTCTTCCCTCCGGGCTGCGGGCGGGACGTCCAATGCCATTGCCCCCATCATGAGACCGAGCAGGGAGGGGTTGACCTGGACGGGAAAGGTACGGAGGAAGCCCGACTCCCACATCCTCTCGACCCGTTCGCGGATCGTGGCTCTGGAGCAGGCCAGCTTCTTCGCTATCATGGCGTAGGATGGACTCAGCTCGCCCCACGCGATTCCTTCGTGATTCGAGTGTGTGAGCTCTCGAACTATGCTGACATCGAGTTCGTCCAACTCAACGTCCAATGCCTGGCGTAATGGACAATTATCCTATAAAGTTGTCCGAAACGGCGGCTTGGCACTTCACGAGGCTTAAATAAATAACGGGTCATGAGGCGCCCGTTGATCTTCTCTTCGGGCAGCAAGTTGGTTCGTGGTCTTCTCATCGTGGCAGCACTCTCTGGCGTCCTTGTCGGGAGCCTGTTTGTTTCATACGCAACGACGAGGAGCCCCAGCGGTTCCACTGAAGGACTGCCCATAGGCGGAGTCGCCCACATCATGGTCTACAACGCGCAGGGGCAGGAAGTGTCATCCTGGACCGGCCACAATACGCTGTTCCCCTCAGCTGCGGCGGCGGTGGCAGCGTGCCTCCAGGGGCAGCCCTTCCCGACGTCTTACACGACGATAGCAACGCAGGGCACGACCGGGGCCTTTCCGGGTGTTCTGCAGGGATGCTCGGGTTTCACTCCGGACATCCTGGTCGCCTGGGTTGTCGCCTCCGGTGTCACCGAGGGGGGTTACTGCCCTGCCAGTTCTTACTTAGCGGCACTCGGCTCGTGCGAGGTCATGAGTGCGAGCAACTATCTGGTGCCTTCCGGGTGCACGGTGAACACGTGTACCGGATGGGACGCGACCGCCACATTCCCCTCGACTGACTTCAACGCGTCTAACGGGTGCGCGACCACCTGCACGATAGGAACCGTCATCACTATGCAGGGTACTGTCTGGACGGGTCAAATAGTCGCAGGCTATGGTGCAGGTACCATTGCGGGAGGAAACGGATTTGACCTCCTCTCCCCATCAATCACCCTCGCGCAGGGAGACTCACTCCAGATTACCATCGCCTACACGGTGACCTAGGGCCGGTAGCTCTCCATGAGGCAGGATCGGAAGAGCGAGCGACGCGCGGGCGCCTCTCGGATTGCAATAGCGGTCCTGGCGGTGGGGCTGTTAGGCACGGCGTTCGCACTCACATCCCTGCACTCGGCCGCCGGTTGCACGAACTGCGTGGTCGACACCATCGGGCTGCAGAGTGGTTCAAACCCAAGCCAGCTAACCTACGACCCCTCGAACGGCGATCTGTACGTCAGCACGGAGGCCGGGATCAATAACGCGGCTATCGACGTCGTAGACACATCGATCAACTCCCTCTCGACAACGGTGACGCTCTCCTACAGTGCGTTCCCGGAGGGCATTGGATTCGCCTCCTCCAACGGCGAGGTCTACGCCGCGGAGTACGCGCTGAGCAACGTCGCGGTCATCGATGCATCAACCAACACATTGGGGACCCCGGTCAACGTGGGGGTGGGACCTGAGGGCGTCGCTTTCGACCCTTCGAACGGAAACCTGTACGTCTCGAACGGCGACTCTGGCACGGTCTCCGTCATCGATACCTCCACGAATACCGTCGTGCACACTATAAATCTCCCGAGCGGAGCCGGGCCGAGGGGGCTGGTCTATGCGGCCTCGAACGGCGATATCTACGTCGCAGACATAGCGAAGAACGTGGTCTACGCCATCGATGCCGGGACCTACGTTACCGCTGCGACCATCACGGTCGGGGCGAGCCCCGTGCAGGTCGCCTTCGCCTCCTCCAACGGCGAGGTCTACGTTACGAACAGTTTGGACGGCACGGTCTCGGTGATAAACACGGCGACTGAAACGGTCGCCGCTACCGTGACCGTGGGCTCGTATCCAGCGGGCCTGGCGTTCGCGACATCCGACGGGGAGGTGTACGTGACGGATGGCAGCTC
>CAZAMW010000039.1:0-10002 GCA_964486265.1 uncultured Nitrosopumilales archaeon
GTGGTCCAGAGCCCGCTGACCGGATTGCCGTTCAGGTCGGTGGACTGGACGAGGAGCGGGGATGTGGTGCTCGTTTGGAGGTCGGACATCAGGGTGGAGAAGTACGAAGGCAGACTCGAGTAGGGGTTTGGCATTCCCTCGTTGGTAATGTAGAGGTTGCCGACGTATCCTGCCGACTCCTGGACGGTCGAGGCTACCAAGTTTGATACGCCGTACGACACCATCGCGAAGCCCGACTTGCCAAGCCCCATCGTCGAAGACGCGAGAGCGGATGGGCTTGGAATCCCGCTGTTCTCGTAGATGACTATGATGTCGACCGACCCCACGTACGAAGCTGGCACAGACGTCCCCGGATTTCCTACCACGGTCGAGAGACCGAGAGAGTGAGCATAGGTAGTTAGGGATGCATAGTACGATTCGTACCCGGGGACATTAGACATCTCGTCGAGGAATATCCCGTTTACGGCATACCAGCTCTTGTAAGTGCTGATGTCGGCCTTTACTGCGCTGGCGCTCCTAGCTGCGTAGCTAGTATAGACGTATCCGAGCACGTTGACACCGGCCGCGCGCAGATTGCTGATCCACGTGGCGTAATTCGAATCAGGTGAGCCACCCGGACCGTTGCCCGGATTCACTACCACTGTTATCTGTATCGAGGGATGCATCTGTTGCTGCTGGATTATAGAGTTCCAACCGCTCCCGGGGTATGAGTACAGAGGAATTATTACGCCACTGGCAGACGATCCCTGGCTGGATGGCATAGCAAAAGATACAGTGGGAAGGCAGACTACCAATAATAAGAAAGATGTAACCAAACAGTAGAAGATTCTGGCTGCAGAAGAGCTCGCCAAGATTAACCTAGAAAAAACATTTCAAAATCTTCTATAAATGTGCTATGAACAAATCTTACGTAACTATCCTTCGGTCATCTTTGCTGCCGTAGTGACCGTGCCCGACTACTGCTTAAATCAAGGCCTGCAAAGGAACCGCGCGGAAGGAGTGGTCATGACCAGAGAAGCGACGGTGCTCGTCACTGCGGCCGGCACTGTTGTCGCCCAAGGAATAATGAAGTCTCTCAGGTACGCAAATTCAAGGCGAGGCACTCCTGTCCACTACCGGATCTTGGCAGCGGACATGAGCGCGAAGGCCGCCGGCCTCTACCGCGGCGACCTGGGCATCTTGGTCCCGTCGGCATCTTCGCCCGAGTACGTAGAATCTATCATGCGGATTTGTGAGGAAGAAGAGGCCACGGCGGTCTTCGCGGGCGCCGAGGAGGAGCTGCTGGTCCTCGAGGCCTCGTCAAAGCTCATCGAGAACCAGACTGGCGCGACCGTCATCACGAACGCCCGCGATGTGATAACCATAGGTAGGGACAAGTGGCGAACCTTTGAATTCCTGAAGAAGGAAGGGCTTCCACGCGCAGAATCCGCGCTTCCGGGGAGGTCGAAGAGCTTTATCCGCGATTTCGGCCTACCGATTGTCGTCAAGCCCAGGGAGGGTCACGGTTCAATAGAGATACACGTGGCCAAGAGTCTTGACGAGGTCGAGCAGGCGGTCGCGAGGATCCAGAGGAGCGGCGGCCGTCCCATCCTGCAGCAATATCTGGAGTCCGAGGATGAAGAATTCACGACGGGTGTGACGTCGGACAAGAGCGGCAGGGTGATATCGTCAATCGCCATGAGGCGCACACTGAAGGGAGGGCAGACGTACAAGGCCATCGTGGACGACTTCCCGGAGGTCCGCAACTCGGCGGAGAGGGTGGCCTCGGTGATAGGCAGCCGGGGGCCGCTGAACGTCCAGGCGAGGATGAGCGAGGGGGAACCCAAGATATTCGAGATCAACCCCAGATTCTCCGCATCATGTCCTATCCGGGCCGTGGTGGGGATCAATGAGCCTGACCTTCTCTACAGGAACTGGGTGCTCGGTGAGAGCATCAGGTGTGAGCGGTACCGAAAGATCCTCTCATTCAGATACTGGAACGAAGTCTACGTCACCCAGTCGACGTTCGAAAGGACGGAGAGGGAGGGTAGGACGAGCGGAAGGAAGTCATCCATCCCGGACTATTTCTGAGACATCGGTAGTGAGTTCCGGACCGTTTCAGCGGCGGGCTACATGTACCTCGAAAAGAACTGGCTCGCTGGCTTTTCGAGCGCGGTGGAGACAAGTATGGTTGACAACGCCATCGCCGCGAGAGCTGAGAACAGGTACACCAAAGCAATCTCGTCGAGCCCAAAATGGCCGAGGACGAGTCCGCCCGCCCCAAGGGTCGATACGCCCACAAAGGCGACGCCGACGAGGCTCCTGATCTTGTTCAGGAATATCAGGAACAGGCTGTTCGCCATGAAGACCGTGATCAGGACGTTAGAAACTGCTGCGACCCTTAGGACGAAGATGCTCGTCGTCGAACCGCCTAGGAAAGACTCCACCAGGGGAGCAAAGAACAGGAGATAGCATGCTACTCCGGCTGCCGCAAGGACCGAAGAGAGAAGCAGGACGCGATAGCGGTGCCTTAGGAATTGGTCGACCGTGCCGACTTCCCTGATGCTGTTGGTCGAGGTGAGGTTCCACAGCTCCTCCGAGATGGGCGTCATTATGACGTACTGAATAACGGCGGCTGGAAATATCACGAGGAGGGCGACGTCGGCTCCCACGTGGTAGATGGGGTCGAAGACCATCGGAAGGGATATCCCGTTGGCGCTGCGTATCGGGTTGTACACCCACGAGAGAATCCTATCTCCGAATAGCATGGCGAAGAAGAGCATGCCGAACAGATAGTACGGCAGACCCTCCCAGAGCTGGACGCTGAAGTTCGAAATTATCGTCTTGCTGTTCACCACGATCGTGTTGAGCGGGTTGCTCTTTGCGTCGTGCAGAGAATATGCCGACTTGCCCGTGAACACCTTGTAGGTGTAGTAGGCCGGCACCACCGAAAGGACGGCGATCCCGACGCCTAGAGAGAAGAGATACCGGTTGAGCGTCAGAGGTATGACGTTGTAAGTGAAGAGATAGACCACCACGAGAGAAAAGAGGGCGGCGGCATAGGAGACGACGATCTGTGTAAACTTTCTCAGAGCGTATACGAGGATGTAGCTGGATCGATGCGCGAATATCGTCGACCCCGCTATCATCGTTAGGGTCGCAAGTTGCATCGGGATGTGCGCAAAGATGCTCACCGCGTAGACCGAACCCAGGATTCCGGTGACGAGGGTCGCGGACAAGTAGTAGCTCCTCTTGAGGGCCCTCTTCACCTCGGAGAGGTTGTACTGGTTATAGTAGAATACGACCAGGCGCTGGAAGAGCTGCATGGGCCCTTCGCTCAGCAGCAGTCCGAAGAACACGCCCACGATGAGAGAGGTGACTATCGATAGTGGGAGTCCCCACACCAGCCAGAGCGACACGCCGAAGAAGTAGAGGACGGCCAACGACCCCATCCACGGGAAGGTCAGACCCAGACCCTGCGCCAGCCTGCGACCCATGCTAGGGATTGAGACGGTCATGGAGCTCTCCTGAACGACCCTCGCCCGGTCTCTGTCCACATAGTGGTCGAGGACGTCGTACAGCCGACCCGCGACCTGATAGAGGTCTGCGAATCCGTTCTCGTTCGCGGTCTTCTTGTTGTATCCAAGGACCTCAAGGAAGACCACTATCTCGGGTACACTATCCAGACTCGGCTGGATTTCGGCGATGGACCTAGCGGTCTTCTCGAGAAAGACGGTCGACCTTCTCGACAGTCCCTCCGATCCATCCGCGTCCAATGGTTGCATTCGAGCCACTGAGCTAGAATGCGACTCTTGCCGCTTCCGGTAGTCTGAACTGGTCGACCACATCCACGAGGCCCTCTTCCATGGGCATCGACGGCCTGTATCCGAGGAGCCTCTCTATCTTTGAGATTGTGGCCGCACCCGACCTCACGTCTCCTGCACGTGCTGGCTCAAAGATAGGCCAGAGGTCACCGGCGCGTGTGATCTTCTTCAGCGCTTCTATGAGCTCAAGCAGGGTTGTGGGCGCCCCCGAGGCTACGTTGAACACCTGGCCGGCTGCTGACCCGGACTCCATCGCAAGCATGTTTGCATTGACGATATCCCTAACATTGACGAAGTCTCGTGTCTGGAGCCCGTCGCCGTAGATCACAGGCCTCTCCCCTCGCAGGAGCTTGTTCGCGAATACCGTGATTACTCCGCTGTAGTCGCTCATCTTCTGTCTGGAGCCGTAGACGTTGAAGTACCTCAATCCTACCGTCTCCAGGCCATAGGTCTGGTAGAACGCCGAGAGATATGCCTCGACGGCCAGCTTGGAGGCGCCGTATGGGGACGCCGGTGCGCAGACCAGGTCCTCTGAGGCCGGGATGTCTTTGAGTACACCGTAGACGGAGGCTGACGAAGCGAACACGAGCCTCTTCACTTTTGTACGTTCGCAGAAGACAAGGACCTCCAGCGAGGCGTTTACGTTCACATCGTGGACGAATATCGGGTCGGTCACCGACTTCGGGACACTGGCTATGGCGGCCTCGTGGAAGACCACGTCCACGCCTTCGACGTCGGGAAACAGCTTACCGATGTCGGCTACGTCGCCGGTCACGACGCGCAGCAGCGGATCTTCCCTGTGCCGTCTGAGGTTCTCTAACGAACCCGTCGTGAAGTTGTCCAGCACAATCGTCTCTATGCCCCTCGCGATCAATCCGTCGACAATATGACTGCCGATGAAACCGGCCCCTCCTGTGACTATGGCCCTCGAGATGTTTCTCATGAGGCAAGCATCACCAGCGGTACCGCTCCCATTGCAGGCCTTCCAATCCCTTTGATCTCTGTGTTCGTGAGTTCATCGTAAGCATTCCTGTACTGCTGGATGCACTTCTCCAGGCCGAACTCTCTCCGCGCACGGGCGAGAGATGCCTGCTCCATTCCATGCCTCAGCTTCCCGTCTCCAAGCAGCCTGAGGATGCCATTGGCGAGGTCATTCGAGCTCCTACTCTTGACGAGGAGCCCGCAACCGTCGAGTGCCTCTCCGACGCCGCCCACATCGGTCGCCACTATGGCCTTGCCGCACGCCATGGCTTCTATCGTTGCGAACGGAAACCCTTCCGTGATGCTGCTGAAGGCGACGACGTCCCCGAGGGCATAAGCCTTCTCGGGTTCCTTGGTTCCTCCCATGAAGAAGAAAGTATCCTCCAGCTTCAACTTCTTGACCGCCTCTTGACACCTATCCTGGTATTCCGGCTCCGTCGAGTCGCCGAAGAGGAGGCACCTAACATCCTTGACGCTCTTCTTGACGCGTTCGGTCGCCTGGACCAGGGCGATGATGTCCTTGAATATGCTAATTCTGGCCACGGAGACGATGGTCGGTCGAGGGTCCTTGGCTACCTGCATCGGCCGGAACCTGTCGGTGTCGACCCCGTTGTAGATGACCCTGATCTTCGAGGCGTCGGCTCCGAGTCTGGTCTCCCACGCCTGGTTCGCATTGCAGACCGGTATCACAAGGTCGGCGCTTTCGTAGATCGTCTGGACGACGTTATGGGTGAACACGGTCCAGAACAACTTTGAGCCCTCGCTGCACAGGAAGGTGTTGTAGTAGAGCAGGAGCTCTCTAAACGCCACGCCGTGTTCCGTGAGCACAAAGGACGACCCGTCTTCCAACTTCGCCGACACACCGAGCAGGGACGGCAACCATGCAAGTGATGAGTGAACAACGTCGACCTTCGGGAGCTTGACAGAGAGCACCTGAAAGCTCCTCTGCAGGAGGTGGTAGTTGGTCAGGGCCTCCCTTAGCTTCATCTCTCTGTAGAGCGGGTCGGCAGTCACACGCTCGAGGAATGTCTCCCAGGTGAGGGGGTGTTCGAAGCACTTCTTCGAGTCGTAGACCGTCAGGAAGTTGTGGAGCTCGAGGGTGAGCCGGGCCACCCTGTCCGGGTCGCAAGAGTCTGCCAACACTTCGTCCAAGAAGGCCTTGTAGAGCGGGACGAACCGTCTGACAATCACGTCCTCGGTGGTGCGCCTGAGATGGGGGAGCAGGGAGTCGCCATCGGAGAAGAACTCCTCAAGCCTCGTGGTACCGAACACCGGCACACCCATCACGCCCTTGACGTTCGGGGGGACCCGGAGCGTGGCGTTGGAGTTTGGGTTCGAAAGCTGATTGAATATGTAGAACTCGTGGTCAGGCATCCTTTCGACGAGCCCCCTCGCCCACGTGGAGACTCCGCCAGAAGCTACGTGTGGGTAACTATCCCAGTTGATTAATAATATTCTTCTCAAGATATCCATTACCTCTCTCGTTCTTTCGGGAAGTAGGAGGCCTCAGCCTGACCTGCGCGTTAGACTTTCGTAATCCGGTCTTCCTCAGCTGCAAGAACTGCTCTACCTCGGCGGCGATTTGTGGACGGGACGAAGGTTGCGTTATCCCTTTTCTCTCGCCGGAGGACTTTTCGATCTCCTTCCCCATCACAAACATGCGGTTGGTCGCATCCCCGTTGAACAGGTTGACCCTCTTTGCTATGGTCGCGTATCTCTTGTATACCTCTCCGGATTTCGCAGTCTCGCCTGCCCTTAGGTAGAAAAGACAGCTCTCCTGTAACGACCATAGGAGCTCTCTTACAGAGCTCCCAGTGACCCGGTCTGCGTTCTCGGCGTAAATCGAGGCAGTCTCCATGAACATCAGTCGTGCGTCGTCGAAGAGCGACATCTTCTCCAGGCAGTCGGCTGCGCATGCTGCGCTCAGCGCGGCCCTGGCAGGCATGTTCTGCCTGAGGCTCTCAGTTGCGTCTTTCAGGTAGAAAGAGGTAGCGCCGGCATAGTCGCGCTCATCCTCACCCTTAATCGCGTTCAACCAGGGGTTGGACTCGTCAGTGATTCTGTCTACCCAAGTAGAAGCTCTCATCGATATCAATCAGAAAGTAGTCTTTTAAGCAGAGGCAACCATTTACAAGTAGAAAGTTCTGCAGATTACTTCCTTACAGAATCTACCCGTCGCATAATACGGCCGAAGCTTGTCTAAGATACGTGTGCTCGATTATAGGATATGAGGGAAGAGTGGAGGCAGCTCCAGTCCTTCTCAAGGGGCTCGAAAGGATGGAGTACAGGGGATACGATAGCGCCGGGATTGCGACGCTCTTTCACAACGAAATACAGCTCAGGAAAGGGGTTGGCAGGGTATCCGAGGTGAACGCTCTGCTTCATCTGGACCGACTCGAAGGAGAGGTTGGCATCGGCCACACGAGGTGGGCCACGCACGGTGGAGTGACAGAGGCCAACGCACACCCGCACCTATCGAACTCGGGCCAGATCGCGGTGGTGCACAACGGGATTGTGGGCAACTACATGGAACTGAAGGAAGATCTCGGCCCCGCGGGGTACTCGTTCCACAGCCAGACGGACACCGAGGTGATAGTGAACCTCCTCCAATCGAACTTCGAGAGGACGAGGGACGTCAAGGCGGCGGTCATGGCCACGGTCGCGAAGCTCCGCGGGAGCTACTCCTTCGCCGCGCTCTTCCCGGACGGTACACTGACGGCCGCAAGGCTCCATGAACCGCTCATCATAGGAGTAAGCCGGGACGGTTTCATCGTGGCCAGCGACATCTTGGGGTTTGTCGAGCAGACGGACAAGGTGATCTATGTCAGGAACGGCGAAATCGTCCTGATGAAGGATGGACGGTTGCAGATATGCGATTTTGACGGACGTCCGGTGCAGCACGAACTAGTCCGCGTCGCGAACGAGATTGTCGATGCGGAGAAGGGCGACTATGTGCACTATACGCTGAAGGAAATCTTCGAGCAGCCGAAGACCGTCCTGAAGACCGCAGACAAGACAGTACCTGAAGTGGCCAGGGCCGTGGAGATCATAAAGGGAGCGAAGAGCCTGTACATCACGGGCAGCGGAAGCAGCTTCAACGCGGCCCTCGTCGGAAAGTACCTTCTCTCCAAATATGGAGGCCTCAATCCTGAAGCGATAATTGCGAGCGAAGCCAAGTTCTCGCCAGCCCGCCTCGACAAAGACTCCGTGATGATTGCCATCTCTCAGAGTGGCGAGACCGCGGACGTGATCGAGGCCGTCAACTGGGCCAAGGACAAGGGGGCAGGCATCATTTCCATCGTGAACAGAACGAGCTCATCGCTCGCCCAGATGTCTTCTCTGACAATCGGCCTTGGATGCGGCCCCGAGATTGGGGTAGCCGCGACAAAGAGCTTCACGTCGCAGCTGGTCGTCCTATACGAGATTGCAGACCTGCTGAGCGGGGGTGCGATCGACCCGCGCTTCAAGGAAGTTGCCGCCAAGATGTCTGAGGTGCTTGCGGATCAGTCAGAGGTCCAGCACCTAGCGCAGATATTGACGGATGTCTCCGACATCTACATACTCGGGATGGGGATCCACTCCAGCATCGCCGCCGAGGCGTCGCTCAAGATCAAGGAGCTCGCCTACATCCACGCAGAGGCCTTAGCGGGCGGGGAGCTCAAGCACGGACCACTGGCGCTCCTCGACCGGGAGTCCTACGTGGTCGTTCTCAACCCCTCCGACTCCACGTATCCGAACGTGATGGCGAGCGCCCATGAGGTGAAGGCGAGGGGAGCTAAGATCATAGGAGTCTCCGACACGCCTAGCGACGTGTACGACTATTGGATCAGCATCCCGTCGGCGGACAAGGATATGTTCCCTCTGATAGAGATGATTCCCATGCAACTTCTGTCGTACTACTTAGCGATCAACAAGAACGCGAATCCTGACTATCCCAGAAACCTTGCCAAGTCGGTTACTGTCAAGTAACCCGGGCCGCCGATAACTTGAGTCTTATGAAACGGTGTTACAGTGTTATCATGGCTCAAGGTAATCGGACGCGACAGAGTATCAACCAGCATAATGAGCAGGTCAAGAACAACTTCAACAGGGCTGATTAGTCCCAAACCCTCCAACCCGGTCATCGACCAGCGCGGATCGTTCGTCATCGGGAGCCTGCTCATCCAGACGTGTGGGTCGTGTGGAAACAAGATCATCTTGGACGCTGGAGACGTCATTTTCGGAGGGAAGTGGTACCACGCAGCCTGCTGGCAGCTTGCAGACGGGGACCCTCATGCAAGCGAATCCGAATCCTAGCCTGGACGGGCCCTACGGCCCGGAGAGTCCCAGGGAGCCCTGGGGTCCCGGTTCAGACAGCGAGGAACCCCCGCGTCATTCTGATATATCACGGAGATGGGACGGCGACTCGATGAAAGACCTTCCTCCAGAGGTCCGAGTCTCTGATGCTGACTCCGTGCTTCCGACCGAACTCAGGCAGTTCTTCGAGCGGGGAGGGAGCTCACTGCTGATTAAGGGGGCGGCGGGGACAGGCAAGACCACCCTAGCGCTGACGCTGCTGCGCGCCCTCGACTTCAGCGGGAACTTTCTGTACGTCTCAACCAGGGAGTCGCCGGTGCAATTCATTCGAGACCACGCCTGGCTTGCAGAACGCTTTGGAGGGCACGTCAAGAAGGAATTCGTAAGTGATCCGGATTCAGATACCCTTACTGGGTTCGTGGACGCAAGGTTGGACGAGCCCACTCAGCTCCTTGAGCGGATAAGCGGTCATCTAATGGACGCGCAGTCCCCCCTGATCGTTGTTGATACCTGGGACGCCATGCAGGATTTCGCCGAGAACAAGGCGCTGCGCGCCAACGCGCGCGTGCTTCAGGCTTGGACGGAGAGAGCCGGGGCAAGGCTTGTCTTCACGATGGAGGAGACGCGCAACACGGCTCTCGACGCGCTTGCCGAGGGCGTGCTGATTCTGAGGCAGAAGAACCTCAGTTCACAGCGTCTACGCGAGATGGTAATCTCCAAGTTGTACGGCGTTAGGGTGGAGAATCCAGCTTACTTCTTCACCTTGAACAATGCCGAGTTCAGAAGCTTCAGACATTGCCGCGCGGCTGACCTTGTTGTGTCAGCTGAGGCGCCGCCCGCCAAGCATTCACGTCGGCTGAGCGTCGGGTCCGAAGACCGTTTCCCCCTGGGCTATCCGGAGTTGGACCAGGCCCTGGAAGGG
>CAZAMW010000040.1:0-9711 GCA_964486265.1 uncultured Nitrosopumilales archaeon
GTAGACCAGCCCGTTCTCGTAGGCGAGAGCTATCGAGAGGCCTGCGCGGATCGGCTTTACCCCGAGCTTGGAGAGCAGGCTCGCAAGCTTGGGGGAAATCTCGGTGCCCGTCTTGGCGGCGACGGAGTCCTTGACGACCCAGATGCTTCCAGCCTCGATCTTGGTCTGTATCCCCGCTTCCCTGAACTCGCTGAGCACGGGTCCTGCGGGCTGCCCCGTGTTGCCGGCGGGGACGATAATGTCGTTCGGAGCGACATCGCCCGCCCTGGCCGGGAGGCTGACCCGGTTCTTCTCAAGCAGTAGATAGAGCTTGAACGGGTCCGTCCTCGAGAAGAGCAGGGCGTTCTGTCCCGTGAGATGATTCAGGAGCTCGTCGGCGTTCTTAATGCCCGCCTTCTTCAGCGCGAGCTTGGCGAGCTTGTTCTTTACCACGACTATCTCAGCGTTCCCCCTGAGCACCTTCCTCACGGCCATGAGCTGCGCCGAGCGGACCTTCGAAAGTTGGGTGACGACTATGACAGGGTACTGGTTCGATAGCCTCACTATCTTCTCGATGGTCGATATCTTATTGTGACTGTACTCTCTCTGGACCTGAACCTGCTTGCTCAAGATTCTTCGACCTTGCTCCTCGCGGGTTTGCCCATGGTCGTCTTTACTATGACCGAGCGTATGTTCCTCTCGCCGTTTGGCAGCTTCTTCTGGACCGCCTGAACCATCGCCAGGATGTTGTCCGCTACGTCCGTGTCGGAGAGCTTGCGGTCGCCCACCTTTGAAGCCACAGCGAGCGAAGCCCGGCTGCGCACCCTGACCGCGGACCTCGTCCTGCTGATCATCGCCTCGATGGGCGCGTTAGGCGGGACGGGGGTGGGAATCTTGCCCTTGGGGCCGAGGGACTGTCCCAGAATCCTTCCGATTCTGGCCATGAGTCCCGTCTCGGCGAGGAAGAAATCATACTGGCGGGCCAGCTTCTTCGCCTCCTTCTTGTTTCCTGCGAAGTTCTCTAACTGCGACGGCTCGATGGTGCCGTCCACGCCGGCGTTCTTTGCCCTGAGCAGGAGGTCACCTGAACCGATGAAACATATCGTAGACCTGTGTGAACCAGGATGCGGGAGGTAGACTGTCTCGTTGATGTTGAGGTCGGTCTTCTTCGGGTCGACCTCCTTGAAGGTGAGGATTGCTTCGACTGACTCTGGGAACTTCGCTTCCTTTGACTCCTTCCCCTTCTTGACAATCTCAGCAAGCTGCGCGTTTGAAAGCAATTCTCTTCCCGGGGGAAACACCGCGCCCAGAGACCATTATTTAAACATCGATGCGGGCTTGGACGGATCGTCGGCTATTTCGCTTCGAAGGCCACGATCGCCTTGTCCCACTTGCCCTCCTCGACCTGCTTCATGAACTGGCGGGGGTCCTCGTTCTCCACCTTTACGCCGAGGCTGACGCAGCTGCCGACGACCTCCTTGACTGAGGACTTGATCGACCCGGCGTAGGAGTCGTTGATCTTTATCTTGGCTATGCCGAGCACCTTGTCGAAGCTCACGTTCCCGACAAAGTCGAGGTTGGGCTTGCCGGAACCCTTCGCGATACCCGCCTCCTTGACTATCAGTGCGGAGGTTGTCGGGGTACCGACTGTGACGGTGAACTTCTTGGTCTCGGTGTCGACCTCGACCTTGACGGGCACCCTCATGCCCTTGAAGTCGCCGGTGATACGGTTGATCTCGTTGACGATGGCCAGGACGTTGACGCCCAGGGGACCCAGAGCAGGTCCTAACGGCTGTCCCGCCGTCGCCTCGCCGCCCGTTACGAGCACTGAAATGGTCTTGATTTCGCCCATTTCTCATCACTTTTTGGCGGCGGCCTCTACCTTTGCCTTTTCAACGATCTTCAAGTAAGCGGCATCCACCGTGACGGGCAGTTGATAAGGCGTGTCGAGAAGCACGACCGTGACCTCCTGTTTGGCCGACTCTATCCTCGATATCTTCGCCCTCATGGTCTTGAACGGGCCGGCAACGATCTCCACTATGTCCCCGTCTGAAAGCTCGGCGACCATCGACTTGGTCACCAAGAACTTCTCGATGTCCTGGAACTGCATCATCCCGGGAATCTTGCTCCTGACGTGCTTGAAGCCCTGGATGCTCTCGTCGACGACCTGCGAGTTGGGCGCCTCGAAGAGGACATACCCCTTCCAGGTGTCGAGAGCTAGTATCGAATAGATCGGCTTCTTCTTCTGCATGGCCTTGTTAGCCACGAACGTGGCGACCGTCCTCTCCTGACCCCCTGTCGTCTTCACGGGGTAGATCGAGCTCTGTTTTTGTTCTGACAAGTTGTAGACCTCAGATTTAACCGAATATCGTCGGCAGCACAGTCGAGATGAACTTGATCACAAAGCCTATTGTGCCCACCACGGCCATGCCTAGGAGGACGAGCTTGAGATAGAGCACGAACTGCTCCCTATCGCTCTTCTTCGAGAGGCGGATAACCGAGCCCATTGATTTCAGGAATTCGCGAGCACCCATGACGCAAAAACTTCCTTTTAGGACGACCGACGGGACCGGTTTATAAAACTACCCCAAGTCCAGCGCCCGGGACTGCCGTCAAAGCCTTTTCTCGGAGGGCAGCGGGGGTCGGACTGACAGATGGAAGCGAAGCCTCCCTCCACCGTCGTACTTGTGACCTCAACGCGCGATGTGGCTTCGACGACGATAGCGAATGGCCTCGTCAGGAACCATGGCTTCGAGTCCACGAAGATAGCGTTCATGGGAAAGCCGGTCTTTCAGAAGGACAGCCTGCTTCTGGTGACGGTCGACACGGAACTCATCGAGCCTCCGGACCTCGACACCTACTTCAACCCGCAGGCCTACGTCTTTCTTTCCAGGCACAGGGCCGAGTCGAAGATTCCCTCGCTGACAGTCCACACGACGGGCAACTTCACCGACGCCCCGTTTCTTGGGGGTCGACCGAAGGAGGTGGGCAGGGTAAACCCTGACCTCCAGAAGAACTACATGATCGCACTGGACAAGCGGCGAAGGGAGATAGAGGGATTCGAGGTGACGATAGAGGCGACGCACCACGGTCCAACCTCTCTTCAGAAGCCCGTGCTTTTCGTTGAGCTGGGTTCTTCTGAGAGGGAATGGGGGGACGAGCATGCAGGCGCCATCGTTGGTGACGCTCTCGTCGAGTCGCTGAGGGAGGGGAGGCCGTGGGGCAAGGTAGCCATGGCCTTCGGTGGTACCCACTATCCTGCCAAGTTCAACGACCTGCTGCTCACGAGCGACATGGCGATAACCACCGTGGTCGCGAAGCACTCGCTCCCAGCCATCGACTCGAGCATGTTCGGACAGATCATCCAAAAGACAACGAACTTTCCGCGTTATGTTGCGATCGACTGGAAGGGGATGGGAGGCGGCAACAAGGACCGCATACTCGAGCTCGCCACCCAGTTTGCGCTGGAAGTCGTGAGGCTGTAGGCCCGCTCATCCGAGGAGCAGGTCGACGAAGGAGTTGGCATCGAACTTCTTCAGGTCCTTGTACTCCTGACCGACCCCCAGGAACATTATGGGCCTTCCAGTCACGAAGGCTATCGAGAGCGCGGCACCACCCTTCGTGTCGGCATCGGTCTTGGTCAGTATGGCACCGTCGAACCCGGTGTACTTGCTGAACATCTGGGCCTGAGAGATGGCGTCGTTGCCTGCGAGGGAGTCCCCGATGAATATCTTCAGGTTCGGGTTGACGACCCTCACGATCTTCCCCATCTCCTCCATGAGGTTCTGGTTGGTCTGCATCCGGCCGGCAGAGTCCACTATGAGCACGTCCACATGGTGCGCCTTGGCGTAGAGGACGCCGTCTCTCGCGACGGCCGCGGGGTCGGCTCCGTATCTCTGTGCGATCACCTTCACCGACATGCGGTCGGCGTGCTGGGTGAGCTGCTCTATCGCGCCGGCCCTGTGGGTGTCCCCCGCCGCGGCCGCGACCGAGAACCCGTTCTGCTTCAGGAAGTACGCGAACTTCGCGACGGTGGTCGTCTTGCCGGTCCCGTTTATCCCGAGGAAGAGGATGACGAAGGGCTCTCCCTTCTTCTTGGCGGCCTCGATGAGTCCCGGCACGTCGACCGTTCCCGCCTTTGCGAATATCTCGAGTATGGAAGCCCGGAGCCTCTCCCTGACCAGCTCGCCGACGTCCTTGGAGCGCTCCACGCTGAGGCCCGTCAGCTGAGACCTTAGGTCGGCGCACATCTTCTCGACGACCTCCTGAGCGACGTCGCTCTCGAGGAGGGTGAGCTGGAAGTTGAACAGGATGTCGTCCACTTCTTTTTCCGAGAGCTTCTTCTCGGAGACTATCTTGGTTAGAGAGGAGAAAGCCTCCCTTAGCTTCTCGAACAAGGCTCCTTACTAGCCCTGTCTGTTGACTATGTTTTGAAGTGCTCTTCTGTCCGAGTCGAGCCTCTGGGCTATCTGGTTCCTCTGCGATGCGATCGAAACTACGCTCTCCTCTATTTCCTTGGCCCTGGCCTCCATGAACTTGCTGGCGTAGTCCTTGCTCTTCTCGACCATGACGTTGGCACCCACGTTGAGGAGCACCCTGTCCACGCTGGGTGGCGAGGCGCGGACCAGGATCCCTCCCCCGACAGGTATCAGGACCTCGTCCGTCTTGGCGGAACCGAGCCCGACGAGCGTCTCCATGGCCGACCTCGTCTCGATCAGGATCCTTTCCAGAAGGTTCTGGCGTCCTGAGAGTTCGTTGAATGTACTCTCGAGCACCCTGATCTCCGCCACAAGGTTGTTCACCCGCTCCTCTTCACTGCTCAAGCAGACTTCGACTCGAAGGCCGGGATGTCCTTCTTTTAAGACTGCCGCGAGGTCAGACCTTCAGCGCCTTGGTCAGGAAGATGAGCTCTGGTCCGGTCGTGAGGTTGCCCGCCACGGCATTCCCGGAGTTCGCCACCAGGCCCGATGACAGGAACGGTATGCCCCCGTTTATCGAAGCCGGGTAAGCCTCGACCCCGAACAGCTCGCCGACCTCCTGGACCTGCTGATCGGTCAGCTTCGGATAGACCGCGGCGCCGTTGTTGGTGGCCACCACCAGCGCTCCGACCTGCACGTATTCGTTTATCTCCAGTTTCTGAACCTCGACGTCCAGCACGTCCTTCACCTGTGCGGTTGCCTTGGAGTCGAGTATCGAAGAGACCACGGCGCCCCTGTCGGTCGCCGCGACGAGGTTCCCGACCGCCGTGTACTTGGAGTCGAACCTCTCGACCGAAAGTCCCGTCTTGTCCGTTATCTCCTTGACCTCGTAGTCCTCCACCATCCTCGAGACAAGCATGCCTTTGTTGTTGACCACGGCGAGTGGACCGATCAGCCTGGTTCCCTCTATCGAGAGGAAGCAGGGCTCGACCTTCAGGTCCTCAGCAATCTTCTGCGACTTGGTGCTCGCCATGCCCTTGGGGGCGAGGAGGAACTTGTCGTTGGCGCGGAGGAATATGCCCACGTTGGGGCTCCGGTAGATCTCTACCAGGAATAGGCCCATTTAGGAAGACTCAGCTTCGGGCGCGAGACGGACGGAAACGACCCCTTCGTCATCTCTCTCCATCTCGAGCTTTATCCGCCTAGGGGGGTTTCCGATGCCGCGCGACCAGAGCATCTCGTTCACGTCCACGTCGATCTTCACCTCGGCGGCCTTCATGTGACGCGAGGTGAACTCCCGGATCAGCCTGATTGCTACCTTGGCCCTACGATACTTGGGCGCTTCGAAGGCCCTGCGAAGAGGGACCATGTACACTCTGGTAATCGGTTCGACGTTGGTGGACATATATCATCACTTTTGGCGGAGCTTTTGTTTGCGCCAGTCTCTCTGCTTCGGATTGAAGCGGATGTTTCGGTTCGTCTTTATGACGACCCATGTAGGCACCGGTGATGCCTGCTTTCTTGCCTTTGTCAGCCGGTTCTTCTTCGATTTGTCTTTGACGCTACCCATGATTCATATCCTCTTTATCGTGAACTCCCGTTTCTTCCCCTGCATCGAGCCCAGTATCTCCTTGAGCTGGTCGTCGTTTACGACCTGCTTGAGCTTTCCGGACGAGGCTAGCTGCACGATGTACTCCTCTATCGCCTGGGCTATCTGAGGCTTCACCATCCGGATGTTGGCGAGCCGCTGACGCGCCTCCGAAGTCAATGCCATGCGCATTATATTCTCACGGAGAGCTTTCTTTTCCTTGTCTTCCTGCGCTTCGGACCTCGGCTGATTTTCCCTGTCCTCGTACAACTATCATCACCCGTATCTTGCTAACGATGGAACTTCCTTCACTAGTTCCTTAAAAATGTCTTTGCTGATCTTGTCCATCAAGGCGACGCCCTTGGGGGTAAGAATGCGGCCCTTGTTGCCCTGCTTTGCGACCAGCTCCGCCTGCTCCAGGCCCTTCATCACATGCCTGACTATCGAGCCACCGGCATCCCTGTGATGCTTGGGATAGTAGGAGAGCGCCTTGCTCCCTCCGTACGCGGACTCGAGCTCCTGCAGACCTACGGGACCGTGCACGTACACCTTCCTCATCACGGAGGCCGCCCTCGTGTACCACCAGTCAGACCTCTGCGGAGGTCTCTCAGCATGCGAACCGGTCTTCACGAACATCGCCCACTGTGGTGGCTCGAGCTCGGGCACCTTCTTCAGGTGCTCGGCTAGACCATCGATCAGCTTGTCGGCGGGGATGTCGTATACGCGAACCATTCTCTATGCACGGAGTGAATTTCTCAGGCCTCGACGCTCCATATTTAAGCGTGCCCCAAGTTTCTTTCGGTTCACGTGGTGACATTCCGTGCAGGTCATCAACAGCGTTTTGTTCGGGCCGAGCCTGACCCGGGCATTGACGCCGGGGTAGAGCAGGCTCTTGCAGCGGTGGCAGAAGAACCGCTTCAGTCGCCAGTCGAACCTTAGGTTGAACTTGAGGGCGATGCGCCGGGCGAGGGCGGCCTGGCTCTTTGCGAGTTCGGGGTCCCGGACGGCCGTGGCAGCTGCGCTCTCGATGAGGCTCTCGGCTATCTTCGCCGCCTCCTTCTTCGCTTCTCGCCTCTTCACGCCCGGGGAGCGAGCAGACAAAGAATTAATCGTAGCTGAACGGCTCGACCTCGGTGCTCAACCTCATCATCGCCGAAGCGGCTCTGGAGCTGGTCCCGCCAGAGGTCGCTGGACACGCCTCGGTGAGGAATGATGCTGAGAGAAGGGGAGCGAAAGCCTCCGAGATTCTGCTCGATAGGAGCATCCACCACCACGCGATGCTGAAGCTCCCTGAAAGTGAGAAGCGGGGCCGTCCCGACCTGGTCCACCTGACTCTGTTGAGCGTCACGAGCACGCCGCTTTATCTCAGCGGACGAGTGAAGATATTCATCCATACGCGCGAAAACGTCGTACTGGAACTGAAGGAGGGGACCCGTCCGCCAAAGAGCTATGCGAGGTTCAGAGACCTGGTCCGCAAGCTGCTGGTCGAGAGGCCAGACTCTGGCCTGATTATGGCTTACGACTCCACCATCCCCGAGCTCCTCAGCAAGATCAAGACGGACCTCGTGGTCGGCCTTTCCACTCAGGGCAGAATATCGACTTTTGATGAGGTCGCCGTCGAGCTGCTGAAAGCCGTGAACCCGACGGTGCTGGTCGGCGGGTTTCCCAAGGGGCATTTTACATCCGAGACCACGTCGTGGTTGCACCTCGTGGTCAGGGTCCATCCTGACTCCCTCGATGCACACGTAGTCGCTGCTCGCCTCATCTACGAGGTCGAGCGGGTGTGGGCGCAGGCGGAACAGGTCAGGAACGATCTCCGACATCAGAACGTTGCACCGTCCGTCAACGCTAAAAAAGGGGACTAAACGAATCGACGGGCAAGCGGTCGTCGTCCAGATCTCAATCGAGGACAGTCTGGTCTAGGACATAAGCCCTCCAAGCTTGTAATAGCGGCCCTCAAAGGAGCCGCTAAAAGACACCAGGGTTCAAATCCCTGCGACCGCACCTATCATCTCTCGTCTCCGTTGGGTTTTGCTCAGATTTCTAAAAGAATAGACGCTTGATCTATCTGTATTGCTGTTGGGCATTATGAAATTATCGTAAAATGGAACGACTGGGTATGCGGAGAAGCTATCCGTCCAATTCTTGGACCAGTTTCAATAGTAATTTGCCATGCTCGGTGACCTGGTAGAGCTTTACGGACCCGGACTGAGCGTGCATCTTCGCCAGCCCGTACTTTTCTAGAACAGATAGCTGTCTGTCGACCTCCTTCCAGTCGATTCCCGTGATTTCCGAAAGCTCAAGCCTATGTCTAGGATCTTCCATATTCTGCAGAAGCGATAGCCTGAAACTAGCACCACGCATCCCCATCATCAATTCAGATACTTCGGACCCGAATCCCATTCTTGAGAACGCACTTTTGACAAGGGACCGCTTGCGGACGCCGAAATGACCTTGGATCGCAACGAGACCTACCCTGACCTAACTTGCAACGGAAAACGGCACTGAGTAACTAATGAACACATTAGCCGGCTGATAGTCGGACCTTCAATAATCTCGTGCAAGTTGCTTTATCGGCAAATACCAATATTTCCCAGAATAATGCGGGAAATCATCATATCGTCTGCCGCGCTCTTAGAGCTGGATGAGACGAAGGATCGTGGGATTAAGTTTCTTAATCATAGCCTCCGTGTTCTTTGTGTTTCTGGTTCCCATTCAGGTTTCGTATATCGGAGGCCCGATTTACAATCAAAACTTCCCATATCAGCGTTCTCTAAGTTGCCAGTTGATTCCCATTGGCGCCTCTTACTTCAATGATGCGCTGACGTTTGGATGCGGGGGTCAACTGCTTATCTGCACACCGGCGTCTGGTGTGTGATTGTTGAGGCCGCTCTCGCAAAATCCTGACTATAATCGCGCGCTGATGAAGTCGGCCAAGGACTTTACGATATGGCTTCGTCTTCGCGCTTTCACTATCGCAGATACCCCCACTCCTTGCGTAGAGACTGCCTGAGTCCAATCCCCAGCTGCAACTATCTCATCATCGGTTGCTCTGTTCGCTGAATGAATCGACCCTCGCGCGCAGGCTCTGCTTGATGTCGCTCTGCCACTCTTCGACGGTGATGGAGTACATCACGCTGTCGCCGCGGCTCCCGTCCCTTCGGAGCCGGTGGTTCCTCAACCTTCCCTCGTACTTGGCGCCCAGCTTCAGTATCGCCTGCTGAGAATGGAGGTTCCTGTCGTCTGTCTTGAGCTGGACCCTTATCGCGCCCCAGTCCTCGAACGCGTGCTGCAGGAGAAGGAACTTGCACTCGGGGTTCACGACCGTCCCCCAGACCTTCGAGGTGTACCATGTCCAGCCGACCTCGACTCCTTTCGTCGGGACGCGGACGTCCATGTAGCGCGTGCTCCCAAGCACGTCGCCCGTCCCCGCCGAAAAGACGGTGAAGGGATACTCGGTGCCTCTCTCTTGAGCGTAAAGAGCGTCGTCAATCCAGCAGACCATCGCGGGTTCCGACCTCGGGTCGACGGGCATCCAGCCCCAGTCGGTCTCCTGGGCGACGGCGAGAAGGCGGTCTTTGTGAGACCTCGACAACGGCTCCAGACGTACGTGCCTCCCTGCGAGGACGCAGGGTCCCAGCGCGGCGCTCAAGCCTGATCCGGGAATAGGTCCTGCGAGATGAGGGTGCCCACGACCCAGGTTGGCTTGTCGACGACCTCGTGGAC
>CAZAMW010000041.1:0-9697 GCA_964486265.1 uncultured Nitrosopumilales archaeon
GCCTCTGGTGATTCTGTAGCAGTTTGCGACCAGAGCGGGCATCTTTGCAATCAGAGAGGTCTGCTGTTCCTTCGTGGGAAGTCTCCGCTCGACCACGCCGAGGCCGGAAAGGGCAGTCCTGAGCACATCCATAGGGTAGCCGTCCGGAGGAAGCGCCCTAACGAGGTCGTAGACGCTCCCGGGAGGACGGGCATGCAACCGGAGCTGAGAGACCAAACCGCCGAGTTCCTTCTTGGTCGGTAGTCGGCCCTCAAGGACCAGGAAGACGCACTCCTCGAACGACGCCTTCTCGAAGAGGTCCTTGATGTCGTATCCGCGATAGGTGAGCGAGCCGTCTACTGCGCTCTTCGAGATGCTCGTCTCCGTCACGGCGACCCCGTACAACCCGTCGGGTACTCGAATTGTCTCAGACATCGTCCTTCGCGCCCGTGGGCCTCTGACCTATTTTAATTGGTATCCGGCTGCAAGCCGCGCGCGGGGACGGACGTCCCGTTTCTTGCCGACCTCATGCCAGCCACCACCGCCACCAGTGCGACAGCGGTCGTCACGCCGATCGTCAGTAGGACGATTGGCTGGAGGCTCAGCCCTCCCGAACTGGATGCCGTGGTCGTAGACGACGTAGTGGTGGAGGGATAGGATGTGGTCATCGACGAGTTCGTGGTGGTGGTCGTGATGGGCGTCGTCGAGGAGCTGGTGGTTGTGGAGCTCGTCGAAGTGCTTGACGTGGAAGATGTCGTCGAGTTCGAGGTGGAGGATGTGCTGGACGCGCTTGAGGTGCTTGAAGTCGAACTCGAGCTGGTGCTGGAAGTGCTACTCGTCGAAGAGGTCGAGTTAGAGGAAGTCGAGGACGACGAAGACGTCGACGAAGTGGAGGTCGTGGTGTTCGTCGCCTGGGGGCTGTACTGGAACGTGGCCGTGCTCCAGACTACCTGGCCGTAAGCACCCCACGATGCGTTGACGAGGTACATCCCGGCCACCCACTGAGGCGTCCCCCCGGTGACCTCGATGTCCTTGTAGGCACCGGTCGTGCCGTTAACCGAAGTGCTGTTCGCAATCACCAGCGTGCCCTGAGGGTTGAACACGCGGATGAAGACAGCCGTGTTCGGGCTGCTCGGGACCGGCGAGACGGTGCCCGTTATCGTCATCGGCTGGGAGACGGAGTACATCGAGACGTCTGTGTTTACCGTGATGGTGTAGGTGGTCGCCAGGACGGCGCCGAAGGTTGGGGTAAGTAAGAGCGTGACGGCCGTCGCGATGAGGGCTACGCGCTTTGTGTTCATGATATCACGATGCCTGTATGTCTATCGAACTTACCGGCGAGACTACGACCCCCTGGGTCGTCGTGGCGAAGATGGTCACGCGGTAGTTGCCCCGCGGAATCAGCGAAGTCACAAGATACGCCGTCTGGTTGCCCGCGACTAGGGTCGTGATGGATGCCGTAGTCATGTAGACGACCTGGCCCAGGGAGTTGTGGAACACCCCGTAGACCACGAAGGTTGCAGAAGCATTGAGGTCGTTCGTGTAGGTTATCGTGATCACGGACTGGCCGCCGAACGTACCGAACGCCGGGGCCGTTGGAGTAAGAGCGTTCGAGGGAAAGGAGGGAGGTCCGAACCTCTGGTTCGGGGCCGCGGTTGCGGGAACTCCTGCAAGGCCCGCGGCGACGACGAGCAGGAGTCCAACGAGAGCAGATGCGCCGATGAGGTACGACCTCGTCCTGTTGGGCGACAAATGATGACCCTTGCGTACGAGACCATGCTGTGCTAAATAGACTGCGGAGCAATCTTCTGTGACACGCCGGCGCGCGTGTGTTGACAGGTCGATGAACGATTTATACCCCCGACGAGTCGAGCATCGACGTGGCAAAAGCTTCCTCCGGCGTCTCTGACCGCGGGTCGCTTCTGAAGAAGAAGGTCCGCAAGCTGGTCGGGCTGACGAAGAAGGAGGGACTCGACGCGCTTTACCTCAACCGCATCGAGAACGTCAGGTACTCGACCGACGCGAGGCCAGTGGTCAGCATGTGGTTCCAGAACAGCTACTCTTCGATTGTCACGGCAGACGGAGACCTAGTCCTGCTGACGGTCGCGGGGGACTACATGCACTTCGTGCACTACATGCCCTGGATGGATGAAATCCGCATCGTGCACGGAATCGGCAGGGCCGGAGAGGTGTCCGCAGTATTCCGAGAGCACAATCTGAAGCGGGTGGGCTTCGACCAACTTGGGTTTGAAGAGCATCGCGCCCTGCGAACAGCCGCAAAGGGCGTCGACCTCGTTCCGGTGGGAGCCAGAGTGGCAGAAGCCAGGGCGGTGAAGTTCGACGAAGAGGTGTCGGTCATGGACGAAGCCTCCAGAGTCACGGAGGCTTCGATCAGAGGGGCGCTGGAGTCGGTCAGACCCGGCAAGAGGGAGTATGAAATAGCGGCCGAGGGTGAGCACGCAGCGAGAAAGCTCGGGGCGGAGGGCATGTCCTGGAGTCTTGCGACCTTCTCCGGTCTCAACACCGGACTGATGCTGAGACACGACTCGGAGAAGGTGGTGCGCTCCGGAGAGTTGTTGATACTGGGCTACGCGACCATCTACAAGGGATACAATACTGACATCACGACGACGACCGTAGTGGGCAAGCCGAGCAGGAAGCAGAGGGAGATCTACACCGTAACCTACGATTCGTACCTGGCCGCGCTCAAGGCCACCAAGCCGGGGGCTACGACCCTGGACATCCATAATGCGGCCGAGAAGGTGATAGTCGAGGCGGGGTTCGGACCGTACTCCTTCAGTCGCATACAGCCCATCCTGCACGGCGTTGGTATGAACGTGTACGAACCTCCGTTCTCACCGGAACCTGGGAAGAAGGAACCTTCTGTGAAGCTGAGAGCAGGGCACGTCCTGGCCATCGAGCCCGCCATAACTCTGTACGACGACCTTAAGGTTGGGGGATGCAGGATTGGCGAGACGCTCGTGGTTACCGAGACTGGCTACCGAGTCATGACCGAGGGCAAGCCCGACACCCACGAACTACTGTACGAAAACTAGTTTTCAGCGTCTGAAACCAAGCACGTCGAGCATGCTGTAGACCTTTGACTCGCGCGCCCTGGATATCCACTCAGCCGCCAGCAATGCGCCCTGCGAGAAGGTGGACCTGGAGAACGCAACGTGCTCCAGCTTGAGGGTCTCATGCTGACCGAATGCGAAGACGGTATGCTCTCCCGGCATGCCTCCGCCTCTGAGGGAGACTATCTCCAGCTCCTCGGGCGTTCTCTTCGAAATGCCGCTCCTTCCATTGACGGTCTTCGAATAGCCTCTAGCCTCGGACACTATGCGACCGAGGGTCTTCGCGGTCCCGCTCGGCGCGTCCGCCTTCCCCGAGTGATGCATCTCGAGGATGCTCATTTCGAAGCTCGGCGGGAGGTTCTTGAGAGACGAGGCCATCGCGAACAGGAAATTCGCTCCGACCGAGAAGTTCGACGCCATCACAGCGGGTATCCTCCCCGTGATGGAATCAACGACCCAGCTCTCCTGTGATTCGTTGAAACCCGTGGTGCCGAGCACGAGAGGCCGTCCGGCAGCGACGACCGCAGGAAGGTTGGCTAACTCTGCTGCCGCGCTGGTGAAAGAGATGCAGACGTTGCTACGGTCCAACACGTCAGCGAGAAACTTGGGCGGCACCACACGAAGGTCTGAGTCTGTGAGCCCCAGCTCTCTCAGCGACCTGCCTACCCCCGGCTCGCCCTCGGCGGCAACCGCGCCGACTATCTCGAAACGGTCGGCGGAAGCTTCCCTTACTATCGTTCCTCCCATCCTTCCCGTTGCGCCTACCACGACCAGCTTTATTCTGTCAGTACCCACCATACGCCAATCCCTCCCAGTACCGGGAGAGCTGAAGCCTGTCGGGAATTGAGACGTCGAACGAGCGCTCGATCGGCTCCAGGAACTCTGGGTTGGTAGTCCATACGTCTCGCAACGACCGGAGTATCACCTCCAGCGCTTGCTTCGTCACCCGCCCGAGCGGAGGTCTGCACGGACCGGTTGTCATCCCGAGGATCGACATCATCGTCTTTATCGGAAGTGGGTTTCTCGCCTTCACGCCAACCGGGCCCAGCTGGCTCGACTCCTCCGTCTTGATGGTCACGAGCCCGAGGAGAGGTTGCAGACCGCTGGACATCCTCTGCGCAGTCTCCCAGTCTCCGCTCAGTGCCGCCTGCACCATCTTCTGGATTGCAGCCGGGACGACGTTCGAGACCACGGAAATCACACCAGACGACCTTATGGCCTGGTCGCTCATCAGGGCCAGGGTCCTGTCGTCGTCGCCGGATATTATCGAGAAGTTCTGGCCGCAATAGTTGCGCGTGAGTCGGGCGTTGTCGAGGCTCCCGGTAGCCTCCTTCGCTCCGCTGACGTTGGGATGGTTGGCGACCAGAATTCCCAGGTCCTGTGGAAGCATCTGGGTGCCGGTCCGACCGGGGATGATGTAGGGTATCAGCTGTATGTCAGGGAACGCCTCCGCGATGGGCTCGTAATATTCGCGCCTTATCTCGAGAGAACTTGGTCCGTTGTAGTACGGGTCGACCAGCAGAGCCGCCTTCATTCCTCTGTTGGCGATGTGTCGCGTGGCCTCCAGCGCCTCGTCGGTGCTGTTCGAGCCCGTCCCCGCGATCGTCTCGACCCTCGAGCGCGCCGTGTCGAAGACCGTTTCGATTACCCTGTTGTGTTCGTCCCAGCTCAGCGTTGGGCTCTCCCCCGTGGTCCCAGCCGGTACGATTCCGGTGATCCCCTGCGAGCACTGGAACTCCACCAGGTTTCTCAGTCTGGCCCAGTCCACGGCCCGACCCCCGTCGAAGGGAGTTATCGTCGCAGTGTAAGCGCCCCTGAAGCGGTACGCCATCAAGAAAGCCCTGCCAAGAGGCGTTCTTAAGCATTCGGTTTTCGTGAAGATACTACGCTAAGCATCCATGCGTCCGGAGATTTTGACGTAATACGAGGGACCAATGGCGTAATCCGCAGCTAGCCCTCTTCATACTCCTCGCCCGCCCTGAATATCCTGGCACACTCGCCTACGAGTGCGATGAATCCGTCTCTCGTGTAAGAGGACACGGGGTAGATACCCGAGGAGAGTGCTGACTTCTTCAGGCCGCGGAAGAGCTGTGCATAGAAGGTGTAGTCCTCTCCCGATCTTATCTTCGCGAGCGCATCCTCGAAGGCCAGCGCGTCCTTGCTCCATCGGACCGTCTCCAGCACGGACTTCTGTGCGAGGTCGGATTTTGACAGGATCTGGAGCTGCGGCATCTCCATCCTCAGCTGCACGGAGCTCGAGAGTAGGAGCAGCGAAAGGAAGTTCGCCGGAGTGGAAGCGACCAGGGCGTCCATCAGGAAGAGCATCACCTTCGACTCTCCTTCGAGCCCCTTTGCGATGAACGGCCCGCTCTCGCGGAACGCAAAGAGTTCGATCTGTCCCGGTGTGTCGATTATCGCAAAATCTGCGTTGGTGGACTCCATCTCCTCCTGAATCGTGGCGAGCTTGCTCGCAATGAGATCGTTAGCGAAGATGAGAGCCCCGTTCGGCCCCAGGGAGTACTCTGTCATAATCTGCTGAAAATCTATGCTGTTCCTGATGTCTATGTCGGGGTCGTAGGGGAGAGACAGGACTCCGGGGTCCAGGTTCACGGTGATGGCGTCCTGCGACTTCTCCCTGTACCAGTTCACCAGGGAGGAGGTCAGCAGCGACTTCCCAGAGCCGGCCGTGCCGGTCACGTAGATAATGTTCATCGATATGCACGCCGCGCGCTTGCTACCTAAGCTTAGCGGCCTACGGTCTCTGCCGTCTTCTTCAACACTGACCCGGCCGAACCGGCTATCTTGTCCTCGAAGAACGAGGCGATTCTCCCGGTCTCGGACTCCGCCTCGGTCTTCTTGGGCGAGACCATCACTATGTCCAGTTCGACGCTCGACCTTCCTCCCTTCGCGCCCTTCGGGTGGGACTTTATGTACGCCGTCGGCTGGTTCTTCAGCGCTTCGGCTATCCATGGCGCGAGCGCTGACTCATACACTCCCGCCAGGTGCATGACTATCTTCGTGGTGTACAGCCTCCCGACCTTCTTGCGAATCTCCTTGTGTACAGACGCTTTGTAGATCGCCTTCATCTCGCGGGGTACGCCCGGAAGGCAGAACACCACGGTCCGCGGGAGCTCGATTCTTACGCCCGGCGCGGTCCCCGTCGAATTGGGCAGCGGAGTAGACCTCTCCGGCAGCATGGCCATCTTCTTGCGTGCCGGGGTCAGCTCGAAGGTCCTCCCGACGACCGCGAAGTACTGCTTCATCATCTCGACCGCCTCTGAGTTCATCTCGACCTTCCTCCCCAGCGCCAGCGCGACGCCCTTCAACGTCATGTCGTCTGGGGTCGGGCCGAGACCTCCGATGACGATGACGAAGTCTGGTCTTCGCGCAAGCAGCTCGTTGAGACCCGAGGAGATCTCGTCGAGCGAGTCAGTCACCACGAGTATCCTGTCTATGACGGTGCCTATGCCGAAGAGTCTCGCGCCGATCCAGTAAGCGTTCGTGTTTACCGTCTTGCCGATCAGAAGCTCCTTGCCGACGCAGAAGCAGGATACGGAAACCATTTGGACCTCATCCTGCCGTCCAAATGTTAATACGTCGTTCGATTCCCCGATTTCCCGTTGCCAGGCAGGGAGTATCCCGCGTACCCTCTCGTCGGTGTCGGTGCGCTGATTCACAAGGAGGGAAGAGTGCTAATGATCCGGAGGCGGTTCGAACCCAACAAGGGCAAGTGGTCTCTCCCCGGTGGGCTGGTGGAGGTCGGGGAGGCGCCCGAGGACGCGGCCAGACGGGAGGTAAGGGAGGAGCTCGGACTCGAGGCCGTCGTGGAGAGTCTGCTGCAGGTGGCAAACGAGGTCATCAAAGACGACCAGGGCAGGGTGAGGTATCATTTCATCCTGGTCGATTACCTGATAAGGCCCCTGGATGGTGAGGTAGTCCTCAACGAGGAGTCAGAAGAGTTCGCCTGGTTCGAACCCTCGGCGGTGGCTGCCCTGAACACGACCGAGAACACACGAAAGATTATCGCGAAATTTATCGAAGAGGCGAGAAATTAGGGCCGCTCTCACTTTTTGTCCTTCTTGTCCTTTAGCCACCAGTCCAGATAGTCGGCCTGGTGCCTCTGCTTCTTCCTCATGTCGTCGTCAGTGCTGTTCTTTAGTTTGAACCTGAGCTCCGAAAGCTGTTCCCTCGTGAGAAAGAGTCCGCAGCTCTTGCATGAGAAGCGCTTGCTCATTGCGTCATAGAGCATCGGACCACCGCATTCCGGACAAAACTGATCCAAAGCAACCGACGGAAAGGGCGAACCGCCTCATTCATTAACTCTTTGGTGATAAGTCGCTTCCTTCGCTCTCGGATAATCAATTAATTAACCTCGAAAAGACGAGTGACGCGAGTTGACTGACAGACTGGTCTTTGCCGGGCCCGCGAGCAAGGACTTTGCAAAGACGCTCGCCCAGCGTCTGAATCTGCCGACGCTCGCCGTGGACGTGAAGGAGTTTGCGGACACAGAGACAAAGTACAGGTTCGAGGAGAACGTGAGCGGCGCTAGCGTATTACTGGTGCAGTCCACCTATCCGCCCGTCGACAAGAACTACATGCAGATTCTGCTGGCAGCGCATCATCTCAGCCAGGAGGGCGCGAAGGTCCACGCAGTCATCCCGTACCTGGGCTACGCCAGGCAGGACAAGCAGTTCCTCAACGGCGAAGTGGTAAGCCTTGGTGTGATATCTCATCTGCTCAGGTCCTGTGGAGTCATCAGGGTCACCACGGTTGACATACACTCTGCTGAAGGTCTCGCGCTCTTCTCGATGCCTACCTACAGCGTCTCTGCAATACCGGCCCTAGCCCAGTACGTGAAGAAGAACCTGAGGCTCTCTTCTCCGGTGGTCGTGTCGCCGGACTTCGGTTCCTCCAAACGCACCGAGGCCTTCGCGGCACTGTACGGTGCGCAGCACATGCAGTTCGTCAAGGAGCGGGACCGGAGCACGGGCGAGGTGAAGATGGAAACGGGCAAGATGGAAGTAAACGGCAGGGACATAGTGGTCGTCGACGACATGATTTCCACGGGAGGCACCATCAGGGCGGCGGCATCGAAGCTGAGAGAGGCGCACGCCGGCAAGGTCGTCGTAGCCTGCGTCCATGCACTCCTGATCGGGGACGCCTACGAAAAGCTCATCGAGTCGGGCGTGGACGAGATAATAGCAACCAATACGGTCCCGAACAGGGTCAGCAAAGTTGACGCCACGGAGCCTCTCGCCGCGTACCTCAAGACGGTCAGCGAGTAGACTCCTCTTCTTCCTGTCTGGTGAAGAGACGGGCATTCCCGAAGCGGAAGCTCGAGCCCTGGTCAGGGCGCAGGACCCGCTGGCAAGGTTCGAGAGCCCTCACGGCAGGGTGCTCATCGCCTCCACCACGGCCGACCCGGACAGGATGGAGACCAGAATCGCATACACCAGGAGGATCGGTCGGCTGGTCTCGGAGAACGAGATGGATGAGGGCCAGATGGAGGCTCTCAGGCGAGGGACCTACGCGATAATGGTATTCGACCTGAGGAAGAGAGGAGACTCCAAGAAACTCATCTCTCAGCTCGCGGACAAGATTGGAGGGCGGGTGTCGCTCGACAGCCCGGACGTGGAGTTGACCGTGGTAAGGGCAGAGGAGGACTACCTCGCGGTCACGCGTCCTTCTTCGATGAAGCAGGGCTGGGTGGTCAGGAAGCCGCGTGCGAGGGCGTTCTTTCATCCGTCGGCGATTTTCCCGAAGTTCGCGAGGGTCCTGGTCAACTTCTCGCGCGTAGGGGAAGGCGAGACCTTTCTGGACCCGTTCTGCGGGACCGGAAGCCTCCTGCTGGAGGCGGCCGAGGTGGGAGCGACGCCTTTGGGAATCGACCTGCAACCGAAGATGACCGAAGGTTCTTCTCGGAACATGAAGAAGTTCGGCCAGGAGTGGCTCGGAATCGTTAGGGCCGACTCCAAGCACATGCCGGTCGCCCGTATCGATGCGGTCGCCACCGACATCCCCTACGGGAGGGTCTCTTCCACTGCAGGGTCGAGCACAGGCAAGATATTTCAGAACCTTATCAAGGAGTCTTCATCGATCATGGCAGTTGGAAGGAGACTGGTTGTGATGCACCCTAACTCTCTGGACGTCCCAGGGCATGACGGTTTCGTCGTCGAGGAGCAGCACCATCTCCCGGTCCACAAGAAGCTAACCCGCGCGATAACTGTGCTCAGGAGGACCTGAGAAGACGAAGCTCGAGGTGAAATTCCTCGGGACCAGCTCCGCGACCCCAACCAAGACCCGCGGACTGCCGTCCATCGCGATAACTCGCGACGGACAGGTCGTGCTCATGGACTGCGGGGAGGGAGCCCAGGCGCGCTTCGTCAGGTTCGGGCTCGGTCTCAACAGAGACATGCTGGTCCTGATAACGCATCTGCACGGAGACCACGTGAACGGGCTTCTGGGCCTTCTGCAGACCATGAGCATGAGCAGGAGGGTCAGGACCCTGACCATCGTCGCGCCCCGGGAGCTGTTCGACTGGCTGCGGGTCACCATCGACGTCCTCCACATCGGCCTTTCGTTCGATGTCTCGATGGTACCGGTCAAGCGGGGCATTGTCCTGAAGGGCAGGGATTTCAGGGTGA
>CAZAMW010000042.1:0-2562 GCA_964486265.1 uncultured Nitrosopumilales archaeon
CTGGCTCAGTTCCCCGACCCCGGCGCCGCCGTCTCGATAATCGACTCGCTCAACCAGCTGCTTTCACTGAAGGTCGACACCAAGCCTCTCGTGCAGGAGGCCGAGGGGATAAGGCTCAGGACGAGAGAGCTGATGCAGCAGACCCAGCAGGCCCAACAGCAACCCGGGGCGACGAGCGGGGGCTCGGCCTACAGATAGGTGACATGATGCCGGGCGAAGACGACGACATCGAGCAGTTCACAGGAGACCTGGGCAGGATGTTCACCGAGGCCTTCTCCGCGATGGGGACTTCGCTGTTCGGACCGTTCTCAGCCAGTCTCAGACCCCTGTCGAGGGTCGTGGTGGACAACGAATCGGTCACCGTGACCTTCGACCTTCCGGGAGTCTCCAAGGAAGGAGTCTCGGTTGTGTGCACGCAGGAGTTTGTGAGCATCGAGGCAGAGGGGAGAAAGCGCTCCGGGTCGGCAGGTCAGGCAGGCAGGGCCCGCTCCGTCGAGTACGTGAAGTACTCAGAGAGGGTCGCGCTGCCTGTCCTCGTGGACCCTGACCGGGGGAGCGCCAGGTTCCGAAACGGTATCATCGTAGTGAAGGTGCCGAGGCTGCGGAGCGGCAGGCAGCTAAAGGTCGCGGGCGCGCTAGACAAAAAGTGAGCGGCGCAGGCGCCGTGCGGAGTTAAAATAGTGGCCTCGCAAATCCGACGGAGAATCTCACAATGGTCTTCCGCGTTTACGTAACGAGCAACGAGGTCCCCGAGACGGCGCTGGAGATGGTCAGGAAGGTGGCCGAAGTCAGGATAAACCCAGCATATGGTACGCCCTCGAGGGAGACGCTCCTGAAGGAGGTGACCGACATCGACGGACTATTCTGCAACATAACAGAGAGGATAGACCCGCCCATCCTGGATGCGGCAAAGAAACTGAAGATCGTGGCTAGCATGTCCGTGGGCTTTGACCATATCGACCTCGACGCGGCCACGAAGCTGGGAATCCTCGCGACGCACACCCCCGGCGTCCTGACCGAAGCGGTGGCAGACGAGACGCTCGGTCTGATGCTGGCGGTCTCGCGAAGGCTCGTCGAGGGAGACCGCTACGTGAGGGACGGCTCCTGGAAGCTCAAGTGGAGTCCTATGCTGATGGTCGGGAGGGATGTGTATTCCAAGACGCTCGGGATATACGGCCTCGGCAGGATTGGCATCGCCGTCGCGAAGAGGGCGAAGGGATTCGGCATGAGGATTGTCTACTACGATGCGTTCAGGAACCCGGACGCTGAGAAGAGCCTGGGAATCGAGTTCAGGTCGAAGGAGGAGGTCATCCGTGAGAGCGACTACCTGTCTGTCCACGTGCCCCTCCTGCCGGAGACCAGGAACAGCATCAGTACGAAGGAGTTCGAGATGATGAAGCCCGCTGCCTACCTGATCAACACCGCAAGGGGAGGGGTCGTGGACGAGAAGGCTCTCATCGAGGCGCTCAGGACGGGCAGGATAGCGGGCGCAGGGCTCGATGTCTTTGAGAGGGAGCCGGTTGACGTGGATAACCCGCTGCTGAAGATGAAGAACGTGGTCGTCGAACCGCACCTGGCGAGCGGTTCGATCGAGAGCAGGACCGCGATGGCGGTCCTCGCGGCGCAGAACCTGGTCGCGGGCCTGAATGGCGAAGTGCCACCCAACCTCGTCAACAAGCAGGTGCTGGAGAGGAGGAGGACCTGAGGATGCACTACGAGGGCGCCTTCGACGTTGCGGGTTCGAAGGATAAGGTCTACGAGTTCGTCAACGACCCGAAGAAGGTAACGACGATATTCCCGGACGTCCAGAGCGTCAGGGTCATCGACGAGGACAACTTCCAGCTCAAGGCGAAGGTCGGTATGTCGTTCATCAAGGGGACGATGGACGTCAAGCTCACTATCGTGGAGAAGAAGAAGCCTACCTTCTCGAAGCTCAAGGCGAGAGGGACCGGCCTGAACAGCGTGGTCGACCTCGAGAGCAGCTTCACGCTAGAGGACGGACCGAACGGCGGGACTCATGTGAAGTGGGCGGCTGACGCAAAGATCAGCGGTATGATGGCGAGCGTCGGCTCCAGGCTCATCGACTCGCAGGCCGACAAATACGTGAAGCAGATCATCGGTTCGCTCGAGAAGAAGCTCTCTTAGCTCTTCTTCGCGCCCTTGATCAGGGACCTGATGTAGTCAGGCCTGAGGGGCATCTTCTCGACCACGACGCCATACTCTGACAGCGCGTCCTCGACCGCATTGACGAGGACAGGCGTGGCAGCGATCGTTCCCGCCTCGCCGATGCCCTTGACCCCCATGGGGTTGGAGTAGGCAGGGGTCTCGGTCCTCTCCCAGACCATCTCAGGAATCGTGTCCGCCGATGGCAGGAGATAGTCGGCGAGGGTCGACGTCAGTAGCTGGCCGTTCTCGTCGTAGAGCAGCTCCTCGAGCATGGCCTGACCCAGGCCCTGCGCGACCCCCCCGTGGACCTGTCCCTCGACCAGCATTGGGTTCAGGACCTTCCCACAGTCATCTATTGCGAAGTACTTCAGAAGCTTGACCACGCCCGTCTCCCTG
>CAZAMW010000042.1:2572-9567 GCA_964486265.1 uncultured Nitrosopumilales archaeon
TCGACCTCCACCACAGCGAGGTGCGTGCCGAATGGGAACGTGAAGTTGGGTGGAGCGTATGCGGTATATTCGAAGAGGGTGGACTCCATCCCCTGCGGTATCTTCTCGGGATTGTAGGCGAGCTCTGTCACTTCCTTGAATGTCAGTGCCCTGCTCCGCCCCCCCTCGGGGTAGATCCTGCCATCGTCGAAGACCATCCTGGTTGACGTGGAGACGTTGAGCGCGTGCGCTGCGATCTTGGCCATCTTCTCCTTGATCTTGCGGGAGGAGATGAGTACGGCGGCCCCGGTGAGCGCTGCGGACCTGCTCCCGGCCGTCATCGTGCTCCACGGGAGCATGTCGGTGTCTCCGTGGCGGACGACGAAGCTTTTGGGGTCGAGACCGAGCTCGTCGGCCGCGAGCTGGATCATGGATATGGCGTGTCCCTGCCCGTGGGGATGCCCACCGATCGTCAGCACGACGCCTCCGTCGTTGAGGACGGTCACGGCTGCGGTCTGGGGCGTCCCCGGCGCGAATCCGCATATCTCGGTCCAGGTACATATCCCAATCCCGAAAAGACGGCCGGCGGCCTTGGCTTCCCTCTGCTGCTGCCTCAGCTTCTGATAGCCTGAGACCTGGAGGGCCTTGGCGAGATTGAGCTCGTAGTCAGCGGAGTCGTAGGTGTAGCCTCCTGGGGTCTTGAACGGGAACTTCTCCTTGCTAATGTAGTTGACCTGCCTCACCTTGACCGGGTCGAGCTTGAGCTTCGAGGCAAGCACGTTCATCGCTCGCTCGATGAGGTAGGCGGCCTCAGGTCGGCCGGCACCCCTGTACGCGCCGTGCGGGACCTTGTTCGTGAATATCGAGTAGATTTCCGCCTCGTAGGCGGGGATGTCGTAGACGCCGGTCCCCATCTTGTCCGTGAGTTCAGGAAGGAAGGTCGTCGTCCCGTCGGAGTAGGCACCGCCGTCGGAGAGAATCTTGATCTTGTAGCCGAGGATCTTTCCGTTCTTCTGTACGGCGAGCTCCGCCCACTGCTTCTGACCCCTTCCGTGGGTCATGGTCATCATGTGCTCGCGCCGCGTCTCCTCCCACTTTATCGGGCGGTGAAGGAGCTTCGCCGCGAAGGCAATCACGACGTCTTCGGGGTACGGCGCCGCCTTTCCTCCGAAGCCGCCACCCGTGTCGGGAGCAATCAGCCTGATGCTGGAGTCCTCCATCCCGAGCAGTCCGGCGATGCTGTTCCTGAGGTTGTGCGGATCCTGAGTGGAGAGCCAGACCGTGAGCAGGCCCTCACCCTCGCTGTACGACGCAGCTACCCCCCTCGGTTCCAGGGAGACAGGATGGACGCGCTGGTTGAGGAGTGAGACCTTGACCACGACGTCAGCCTTGCGAAAGGCCGCGTCAATGTCGCCGACCCTGTGCACGTAGCGATGTGCGATGTTGTCCGAGAAGCCGGCATGGACACGGGGGGAGTCGGGCTTCAGGGCGGCCTCGACGTCGACCACCGCGTCGAGAGGTTCGTACTCGACCTCAACAGCCTCCGCAGCGTCAACCGCCGCGTACATGCTGTCCGCAAACACCGCCGCGACGGCTTCGCCGACGAAATTGACCTCGCCCATCGCGAGAGCCTTCCTGACCGTCGCCTTCTTGCCGTGGGCGTCGGCCGAGCCTCCTCCCTCTCCTCCCGCCGTGTCGACCGTCGGCATGTTCTTCACCTTGCCGTCTATGTCCTTCCCCGAGAGCGCCGCCGCCACCCCGGGCAGTCGGAGGGCGGGCGAGACGTCGACCTTGAGAATCTTCGCGTGGGCGTGCGGGCTGCGGACGAAGGCCGCGTAGAGCATTTCTGGCAGCCGCAGGTCGTCGAGATACATCCCGGAACCGGTTATGAACTTGGGGTCCTCGGTCCTCTTCAGAGACTGTCCTACGAGCCGCTTGCCTTTCTGGACGGTAACCTGTGCCGATGCCATCGAAGAAGGTTGCGAGCTCTACGTTAAGAAACTTTGCTAAATCGACCTGCGGATGGTCGACGAGCGCTCCTCTCCGGTGGAGACCAGAGTCACCTTGACCCTGAGTTCGTCCTCGAGGTATCCCACGAAGTCCTCGGCGACCCTCGGTAGCTGCTCGTCATGGAGCTCCGCACCCGAGAAGGACGGAAGTTCCTTGTAGACAGGCTTGACGGAGGCCAGCCTGGGAAGCGCCTTCGAGAAATCCGAGGTCTCGCGTCCGTCTACGGAGTAGGTGGTGCACACTTTCATCTCGCGGACCTTGGTCAGGATGTCGAGCTTGGTAAGGGCGAGCTCGGATACGCCGTTCAGCCTCACCGCGTACTTCAGGGCTACCAGGTCGAGCCAGCCTATCCTCCGCGGACGCCCCGTAGTCGCGCCGTACTCCTTCCCCTCCTTCCTTATCTTGGCCCCAGTCTCGTCGAACATCTCCGTGGGGAAGGGTCCTCCGCCTACCCGGGTGGTGTAGGCCTTTGCCACTCCCATGACCTCGCCGAGTGCTGAGTTGGGTATCCCGAGCCCCGCCGGTACGTATGTGGCGATGGTGTGGGCGCCCGTCACGTAGGGATAGGTGCCATAGACGAGGTCGAGGAGCACTCCCTGGGCACCCTCGAACATCACCGAGTGACCCTTCTCGTTCAGCTCCATCACGGTGCCACCTACGTCTCCGGTCCGGCCCTCGAGGATGCGTCTCGACGCCGAGGTCCAGGATTCAAGGTCGGGCAGCGTCTTCATGAACGAGCGGTAGAAGGCCACGGCTGAGCTCATGTCGAAGGTGCCGTTGTCCAGGTCGCCGGCTCGGGGGACCAGCCTCAGAGCGCGCATGGCGTACGAAGGGCCTATGCCACGCTTGGTCGTCCCGATCGGGTTGTCTCCCCTGAGCCCCTCGATGAAAGCGTCCATCTCCTTCTCGAGTGGGGTGACGACAGTGCAGCGCGAGTCGATGAGCAGGTCCGCTTGCCCACCCTCCTTCGCAATCAGGTCCAGCTCGTCCCTCAGGGTGAGCGGGTCGAGCGCAACGCCTGGACCTATCAGTAGCTTCTTCTTCTTGAGTGAGCCTGACGGTAGAAGGTGAAAGACGAAGGTCCTCCCGCCGATGACGATGGTGTGACCGGCGTTGCTGCCGCCGTTGTAGCGCACGACCGCTTCAAACCTGTCAGCGTAGTAGTCGACAATCTTGCCCTTCCCTTCGTCTCCCCACTGGAGTCCGACTATGCAGAGATTGCGCACATACCCCGAGGTATGCCTGTCGGGATTTAACTCTATGCGATACAGACGATGCAATTTCTGGGTACATGCAGTGCGCGGCCCGGCGGCTAGAGTCCTACCAGGCCGTCCAGCGAGAAGGCGCCGGCTCCGACCACCAGTAGCACGAGGCATAGCAGCAGGTAGGTCACGTCGATCTCGTAGTTCGGCTTGCCCGGCGCTATGTACTTCATCTTCATCTTGCGGCCCTTGAGCAGTATTATCGAGCCGAACTGCAGGATGAAGAAGAATGAGACGACCGGTACGACCAGTCCGAGTACAAGGAACGAACCACCGAAGAACTCGAGGAGACCTGAGAGCACCGCCGTGGTCCCGGGCACACCCTGGCTCTTCATGAAGTCTACCGCTCCCTTCTTGCCGTCTCCGCTCAGCTTTGGATATCCATGGACCATCAGACTGGCCCCCACAGCGACCCTCAGGACGAGGGAGAGGTACGGCAGGTAGGGCAAGAGAGGTTCGAGAAGTTGTCCCACGTTGCTCCCCCTTCTTTACAGGCCCCAGCTGGCCTTTGTGATCGGCGTCATCCTGACGTAGGGACGCCCACGTTCGTGGAGCAGCTCGGCGACGCCACGCACCTCCACTCCTCTTACCCGCCACGGAGAGACCGAGACCACGTCGTCCACCACAAACGCCACCTTCGGGCTGGCGAGTATGTGCCTGCACTTCAGGCTGTTTGCGAGGTTCCGCCCGCTGAAGTACAGAAACCTGCCGTCGAATTCGTACGCGACGGGGACTACATGCGGCTGGCCGTCGGAGGACGCGGTGGCCAGCCTGCCGAGCCCGCCCCGGCAAAGAAAGGAGGCTTCCTTCTCGGAGAACGGGTACTCCCTTGCCTCTTGTCTCAACATCACACCGAGGGCTGTGAAGCGGCCGCTGTTAATATACCAGGTAGTCGTCAACTACTAAGTAGATAACACTGAGGATATCTGGTCAAGCTCGCTTTACCGGCCGGTAGCGCGCGAGAGACTTAGACAGTATGGAAAGACTACTACGTTTATATTGCTGAGCGACGTCGCTTTGCACAAGAAAGATGCAGGCAGAAACGATGAAGAAAATCAGCGGGGATGACTTCCAGAGGAGCGTCTTTGAATCCCCCGAACCCGTGGTGGTTGACTTCTACGCTGACTGGTGTCCGCCGTGCAAGATGGTCTCTCCTATCCTTGAGGGCCTGTCCGAGGAATACCGAGGAAAGGTCAGCTTCGTGAAGGTCAACATAGACGAAGAGGCGGAACTGGCGTCGCAGTTCGGTATCATGAGCATTCCGACGGTAGTCTTCTTCGCAAAGGGGAAGGTATCTGACGCCGTCATCGGCGCGGTACCGGCGACAACGTACAGGGAGAAGATAGAGCAGGCGGTCAAGAGCAGCGCGGCGGTGGGCTAGGATAAGCCTGACGGAGGAGACGAAGGTCTTCCAGGACGCCGGGTACACCTGCGTCAGGTGTGGGGTCTGGACCGGCCAGAAGGAGCTGGGCCCCCTTCCTTCGCCGAGGTGCTCGAACTGCGGCTTTACGGTCTTCGCGAAGACGCGCGCGAGCCTCGTCAAGCAAGTGAAGACAGTCTAGACCGCGCCCCGCATAGGCTTATCTTTCGCTCGGCCGCCGACGGCGTCATGAAAGAGTACGACCTGGTCGTAGTCGGGACCGGCTCGGCGATGAACCTCGTAGACCCGATGATACGGGGAAACCCGGACATCAGGATCGCCGTGATAGACAAGGACGAACCGGGGGGCATCTGCCTCACCAGGGGATGCATCCCCTCGAAGCTTCTTCTGTATCCGGCCGAGCTTGTCAGGTCGCTCGAGGACGGAAAGGAACTAGGGGTATCCGCCAGCATCGCGGTAGATTTTCCGTTCGTAATGCAGAGGATGCGGCGGCTGATAGGGGCTGACATCAGCTCCATCCGCGACGGCCTGTCCAGCTCCGCGAACATCGACTACTATCACTCGACGGCGGAGTTCGTCTCGCCCTATACGATGAGGGTCGGTGGCGGCGAGATTCACGGGAAGATGTTCTTCCTCTGCACTGGTTCGAGGCCGGCCCTCCCCGATGTCAAAGGGTTGGAGAAGTGCAGCTACCTGACCAGCGACACGGTGCTCGCCCTCACGACCCTGCCCGAGAGTCTCCTCATCGTGGGGGGAGGATACATCGCGGCGGAGTACGGGCACTTCTTCGCGACCATGGGCACGAAGGTTACCATACTCGGGAGGAACCCCCAGTTCCTCCCGGACGAGGAACCGGAGGTCTCGAAGGTCGTGAGGAAAGGGCTCGAGAAGCACATGAGGATAATCACCGGCTGCGAAGTCACGGAGGTCGTCGACTCGGAGACGAAGAAGGTAGTCACTGCTCGCGACAGGGCCACTGGAAAGAGCATGACGATGGAGGCCCAGTTCATAATGTACGCGTCAGGGAGGGAAGCAACGTCCGACATTCTTCATCCCGAGAGGGCCGGAATCCAGACGGAGGGCGGCGGGTGGATTTCGGTCAACGAGTACCTCCAGACGACGCAGCCGAACGTGTGGGCGTTCGGCGATGCGAACGGGAAGCACCTCTTCAAGCACGTCGCCAACTACGAGTCGCAGGTGGTCTATCACAACGCGGTCCTGAAGCAGAACGTCAGGGCGGACTACCACGCCGTTCCCCACGCCGTATTCACGTATCCTGAGGTTGCTGCCGTCGGGATGAGGGAGAGGGACGCGCTGGAGTCGCACGACCCCGAGGACATACTTATCGGGTTCTACCAGTACCAGAACACAGCCAAGGGTGAGGCGATGGACGCCAGAGATTACTTCGTCAAGGTCATCCTGCAGGGGAGCACCATGAAGGTCCTGGGCGCGCACATCGTCGGCCCGCTCGCTTCCGTACTGATCCAGGAGGTCGTCAACGCGATGTACTCACCGGGCGAGAGCGGAGAGACGGTGAGCAAGGCGATGCACATCCATCCGGCCCTGAGCGAGGTGGTCGAGCGCGCGTTCACAGCGCTCTATCCGCCCGAGCAGTACCACCATATGCTAATGCACGCGGGGCTTGAGGAAGGGGCCGAGCACCACCATCACTGACGGCAGCACCCTCTTAAGGAACGCAGGGCGGGGACTAGAACGCTGGAACCTATGGTCGCCATAAACTTCGGGGAGGTCGATTCGGCGATAGCGTTCCTGAGCTCGATGGCGATCATACTTGGTGCCATCTTCGTCGTGCTCGAGATAAGGGACAACAAGAAGATGATCGAAGCGGCAACCGAGCAGGCGAAAGCAGCCGCAATCCAGGCGGACGCCAGCGCCCAGCAGACGAAGCAGAACATCGAGATAGCCGACATGGACATCATCATGAGGCTCTACGAGTTCGCGAACACGCGCGAAGTCCAGACGTCGTGGCTGACTGTCCTGAGCTCGACCGTCAACTCCTTCGATGAATTCAATAGGCTCCCGAAGGAAGACCAGGTCTCCTTCTATCAGATAGCGTCGCTCTTCGAGTCCATCGGCGTCCTCCTGGACAGAGGCATCATCACCCTGCGGACCGTGGACGACATGTTCTTGCCACAGACGGGTTGGAAGAAGATGAAGCCCTTCCTCGAAGGTATCAGGGAGCAGACGGGCTCCGAAGGCTTCCCGTACTTCGAGAAGCTGAACGCAGCGCTCGAAAGACAGGCTTCCGCGACGAGCCCGAACGAATAGTCCTCTGCGAGGATGCAGAACTTGAGGCACGGCGCGCGTTATCGCGTCCAGTGACTCCATCACCAGCATGTCAT
>CAZAMW010000043.1:0-3302 GCA_964486265.1 uncultured Nitrosopumilales archaeon
AGTACGGGGTGAGGGTGCTGGGTACCCAGATACACGGGATAGAGATCACGGAGGACAGGGAGCTGTTCAAGGAGACCATGCAGGACGTGGGCGTCTCGGTGCCGAGGAGCAAGCCAGCCTACTCGCTCGAGGAGGCGCGGCAGATCGCCGGGGAGATCGGGTTCCCCGTGATAATCAGGGTAGCGTACACACTCGGGGGGAGGGGTGGTGGCGTCGCGCGAAACGAGAAGGAGCTCGCCGAGATAGTCCAGCGCGGCCTGAACCTGAGCATCGCGCACCAGGTGCTGATAGAGGAGTACATCGGTCACTGGAAGCAGATAGAGTACGAGGTGATGAGGGACAAGGACGACAACGGGCAGATAGTGTGCAACATGGAGAACGTGCTCAGCATGCGCGTCCACACGGGCGACAACATCGTCGTCGCGCCGTCGCAGACCATCACCAACCACGAATACCACATGCTCCGCTCACTAGCCCTGAAGGCGGCGAGGAGGTGTGGCATCATCGGTGAGTGCAACATACAGTTCGCGCTCGAGCCCACCTCAGAGCGCTACAACGCGATCGAGATCAACGCAAGGCTTTCGCGGTCGTCGGCGCTCGCCTCCAAGGCCACTGGATATCCCATCGCCTACATCGCAGCGAAGATATGTCTCGGATACTCGCTCACGGAGCTGAAGAACAAGGTCACCGGCGTCACGAGTGCACTCTTCGAGCCCTCCCTCGACTATGTCGTCGTGAAGATGCCCAGGTGGGACACCAAGAAGTTTGAGGGCGCCTCCAGGAGAATCGGGACGGCGATGAAGTCCATCGGGGAGGTGATGGCAATCGGGAGGAACTTCGAGGAGTCCGTCCAGAAGGCATCGAGGATGCTAAACATCAGGTATGACGGCGTGATCAGGCGTTTCGTCGAGACAGACGACCTCGAGGTCCTCAGGGAGAGGCTCCGGAACCCGACCGACCAGATAATCTTCGACGTACTGGAGGCGCTGATGGTCGGCATGCCGGAGGACGAGGTGAGCAGGCTGAGCGTCATCGACCCCTGGTTCATCAGCAAGTTCAAGAACATCGTCGACATGCACCAACGAATCTCTGAGAAGGGCAAGGACGGCCTGGAAAGAGACCCGAGTCTAGTGGGCGACGCGAAGAGACTGGGCTTCTCCGACAAGCAGGTTGCCGCCGCAGTCGGGATGGACGAAGAGCACGCGCGGGCGATGCGGCAGAGGATGGGCATCGAGCCCAGGACCAAGACCATCGACACTCTCGCCGCCGAGTGGCCTGCGAAGACAAACTACCTCTACATGACGTACAACGGCACCGAGGACGAGGCAAAGCCCACCAAGGCTAGGAAGGTCCTCGTGCTGGGAGCTGGACCGTACAGGATAGGCAGCTCGGTCGAATTCGACTGGGGTACCATGAACATGGCTTGGGCGCTCAAGGCCAACGGCGCAGGTGAGATAATCGTCGTCAACTGCAACCCAGAGACGGTCTCGACGGACTTCGACATGAGCGACAGGCTCTACTTCGAGGAGCTCACCGTGGAGAGGATCCTCGGGATCTACGAAAGGGAGAAGCCCCTTGGGGTGGTGCTGTGCGTCGGAGGTCAGATCCCCAACGACCTGGCCCTGGAGCTGGACCAGAACGGTGTCAGCATACTAGGCACGAGCGCCGAGTCCATCGAGAAGGCGGAGGACAGGGAGAGGTTCAGCTTTCTGCTCGAGAATCTCGGCATCCCCCAGCCGAAGTGGGGGAGCTTCCGGTCGACGAAACAGGCGAGGGACTTTTGCGAGAGGGTGGGATATCCGGTCATAGTGAGGCCTTCGCACGTCCTCAGCGGCTCAGCCATGAGGGTCATCTGGGGAAGCAGGGACCTCGACAGCTTCCTGGCGAAGGCCGCCGAGGTAAACCCGAACTACCCGGTCACAATCAGCAAGTTCCTGGAGGACGCGAGAGAGGTGGAGGTCGATGCTATCTCGGACGGAGAGACGACCGTGATAGGGGCGATAATGGAGCACGTCGAGAAGGCGGGGGTCCACTCCGGAGACGCGATCATGACCATCCCGACGGTCAGCATCCGGGAGACGGCCAAGGAGAAGATGAGGGAGTACACCAGGGGGATAGCACGCGAGCTTGGTGCCAAGGGGCCGCTGAACATACAGTTCCTAGTCATGGGCGACGACGTCCAGGTAATAGAGTGCAACCTGCGTGCTTCGCGCTCGATGCCGTTCGTATCGAAGGCGACGGGCGTCAACCTGATAGAGCTCGTCGCCCCGGTTCTAGTGGGAGGGAAACTCACGGGGCTGAAGGACGTCCCGGAGCCGAAGCGGTTCGCGGTCAAGGCGCCCCAGTTCTCGTTCATGCAGATGGAGGGTGCGGAGCCCACGGTGGGCGTGGAGATGCGGTCGACGGGCGAGGTCGCGGCGTTCGGGGACACGCTGCCCGAGGCGATGAGCAAGGCGCTCATGGCGTCCGGAATCCGCATTCCCCAGAAGGGGGAGACGGGGATAATCCTCGCCGACGAAAGGTCCGGCCTCGAGGAGATGCGGTCACTCCTGCGCGGCTTCTCTTCCGTCGGGATCAGATTCCTTACCACTCAGGCGCTCGCGGGCGCACTCGGGGGCGGTCTCGCCAAGGTCGCGACCATCGACGACATGATCGATATGGTCTCCAAGGGCCAGGTAGCCTTCGTCATCTCGCTCAACACCAACCTGAACAAGATGCGCAAGGACCTCTTCAGGGTGAGGAGGAAGGCCGTCGAGCTTCAGGTACCCTTCCTTACGACGCTGGAGGAAGGCGGGGCGATTCTGATGTGCGTCCAGTCGCCTCTGACGAGCCTCACATAGAGAGTATAGTTTCGAGATACTGCTTACGCGGGACGAGTTTCTCGCTCCCGTCCCTGAGGTCCTTCAGCAGGAGGCTTCCCGACTCGAGCTCCTTCCTTCCCACTATGAGGACCCACCTGAAGTTGGTCGCGCTGGCGTCCTCCAGCTGTCTCCGGAGGTTCTTCGAGCGAAGCCCTATGTCGGACCTGATTCCTGCGCCCCTGAGCTCCGACAGTGCTTCGAGGGCTTCCCTGACGAGACCCGCCTCCGTGAAGGCCACGTAGACGGACTTTGGCTCAGCTTTTGCAAAACTCGTAAGCGAAAGGGCGATGCGTTCGACACCCCCGGCAGCGCCGGTAGCCGCAAGCTCTGGTCTCCCGAATATCCTCGGAAGGGCGTCGTACCTTCCCCCTCCACACAGGGAACCGAGGTCGGGGCGCGCCCCGTCCTTGACCTCGAAGACTATGGCCGTGTAGTAGTCGA
>CAZAMW010000043.1:3312-9335 GCA_964486265.1 uncultured Nitrosopumilales archaeon
ATGCCGCGCACTATGCTCAGGTCGTACTCTACGTTCGTGACTCCTCTGTCCCTGAGGATGTCGCTGAGCTCTGAGAGGCCCTGCGCGGACTTCAGGCCCTCGTCTCCGAGTCTCTTGGCGACGGCCGCTGGCGCGCCTCTGGTCGAACCGAACTCGAGCAGCTTCCTCATCTCCTCCGCGCCCACACCCTTCGATTCGTATTCGGTTATCAGCTCTCCCTGAGTCTTCTTCGCGACCTTGTCGAGGGCGCGCATCATCTCCAGCGCCATCTCGTCGGAAGAGACGTCAAGCACCGAGCGGATGTACTCCTCGACGACCCTTCTGTCTCCCACGTGGAGCTTGACCTCACTCAGGCCCAGTCTCTTGAACAGGTTGTAGGAGAAGTCCATGACCTCGGCGTCTGAGTCCACCGTCTGGTCCCCGAAGATCTCGACGTCCCACTGGTAGAACCACCTGTACCTGGCGTGCTGGGGCTCGTCGTACCGCCACACGCCCCCGTATGATGCGAGCTTGATGGGAGGCTTCATGCCCTTCCTGCCGACGACGTAGCGCGTCATGCCTACCGTCAGGTCGAACCGCAGCCCGATCTCCCTGTCGGCCTTGTCCCTAAAGTGATAGATCTGCTCGTCCACCTGGGTGCCGCTCTTCGCCCGCAGGACCGAGAGCGTCTCCAGTGGGGCGGGTTCCATCGGCTTGAAGTTGTACGCCGCGGTCAGCTCGTCGAAGACGGTCCTGATCCTCTGGTGCTGTTCGAACTCCTGAGGCTCGACGTCCCGGATTCCCCTCGGGAGAGACAGGTCCATCGCATCACTTGTCCTTCAGGGCGGCCAGCTCCGCGAGCATGGCCGTCAGTTGTATCTCAGGACTCGCTCCCATAAGGAGCCTGTAGTCGTACTCCGCCACGATCTTGACCGCCTGGGCCATCCTCTCGCCCCCAGACGACACGACCGTCTCGTTGGCGAACCGCAGGAAGTCGGTCTCAGGGATGCCGTATACGCGCGTCAGCTCAACCAGCTTGATGCGGGCCGCGTTGAAGTCTCCGTCCAGCGCCAGGTTGATTATCTCGGACGCCCTCACCTTCACCGTCGCGCCGGTGACGGCCTGCACCCTCTCTAGGGTGACCTCGTCTCCCGTGGACGAAGCCTGAAGCAGGTTTATCGCCTGTCGCAAGTCTCCGCCGGTCGCCTCGTATATGGCCTCAAGGACCTTCTCGGTAACCTTTACGCCCTCCGCCTTGGCTATCTTCTTGAGGTAGCTTGTGACCCTCTCCGCGTCCACCCTCTGGAAACGGAAGATTGCGCACCTGCTCTGTATGGGTTCGATTATGCTGGAAGAGTAGTTGCAGATGAGGATGAAACGGGTGAACCTCGAACTCTCCTCCATGATCCTCCTGAGGGCAGTCTGCGCGTCCCGGGTCATCTCGTCCGCCTCGTCCAGAATGACCAGTCTGAACGGCACTCCTTCTCGCCTGTCAGAGTAGCTGGCGAAGACCTTTACCCTCTCCCTTACGGTATCTATTCCCCTCTCGTCGCTCGCATTGAGCGAGAGGGTGTAGTCGTTTTTCAGGTCGCCCAACAGTGTCTCGGCGACAATCTGCGCGAGGGTCGTCTTGCCGGAACCCGGAGGGCCAGCGAAGAGGAGGTGAGGCATCTCCTTCGGTTTCTCGAGGAGCGGGGCCAGCCTCTCTTTGACCTCTGTCTGGTTCATTACGTCCTCTAGCTTGTGAGGCCTGTACTTCTCGACCCACATCAGCTCCTCCACGGGCATCAGAGCACGCATCCAGAGAGCGGCATTATACCCCGCGCCTTTTTTCGCGCGGATATATAACAACAGAGCCGCCCCGGCGCGCATATAGAGGCGGGCGCCGCAGGGAGATAGTGCCTTGAAGATACTCACCCTCACCAACGAGCAGGTTATCGCACTCGCGGACATGAAGGGAAGCGTGGAGGAGCTGAAGAAGGCCTTCCTCGCGGAAGCAGAGGGGCGCGTCGAGTCTCCTGTGCGCACTCGCTTCCGGATGACCGATGCTAGGAATGTCCTGCTCATGCCGTCGCTCGTGAGGGGGAGCGACACCGTGAGCCTCAAGCTCGTCAGCGTCTATCCCGACCTGGGCCCCGGTGTCGTCTCGACTCGCGCCCTCGTGCTGCTGGTCGACGGCAAGAACGGAGACGTAAAGTGCATGATGGGCGGGACCAGTCTCACAGGCATCAGGACGGGTGCGGTCTCGGGCCTCTCGTGCCGGTACCTGGCGAGGAAGGACTCCCGGACGCTTGCGATGCTCGGCGCCGGCGGGCAGGGATTCTATCAGGTCGGCGGCGTGGCATCACAGCTCGGTCTGGGCGAGGTGAGGGTATTCGACCCGGACAGGGCAAGGCAGAAGGCGCTCGTGGAGCGCTGCAGGAACGAGCTCAAGCTGGAGGCGAGGTCCGTGGAGACCGTGAAGGAAGCGGCCGCCGGCGCCGACGTGGTCGTCACGGCCACCACCTCGAAGACCCCCCTGCTGGACGCCTCTCACGTGGCGGCCGGGACCCACGTCATCGCGATAGGCGCGTACACTCCCGACGCCAGGGAACTCGGCTCCGACCTCGTCTCGAAGGCTTCCGGGTTTGTTGACTCGTTCGCGGCAGTGATGGAGGAGGCGGGGGATATCCTGATACCGATCAGGGAGGGCAGGATGGCGAGGTCGAGCGTGAAGGGCGAGATGTCAGGTCTCGTATCGGGTAAGGTTAGAGGCAGACTGAACGACTCGGAGGTGACTCTGTTCAAGGCGGTGGGGCTCGCCTTCGAGGACAACGCCGTCGGATGGATGGTCTACGACCGCGCGATGAAATCGGGAGCGGGCGGATGGACCGAAGTTTAGAATAGACTTAATTAATCCTAGCCGGTCTGTGTCCAGTCCTAAACTCGGAGAATGGGTTGATAGTAGTTGGACACGGCCGGAAAGACGATAACGGAACTTTTTGAGCGGCGCGAAAGAGAGTTCTTGCTATCCCCGGTGAGGGTGATCGTGAGGTCGTCGGTCGAAAAGCTGGAGGTCGGCGACATGACGCTCGAGAGGATGAAGGAGGGCGAGACCGTTGAACTCCCGAGGTGGGTCGCGGAGGAGCTCGCCGAGCTCAGCCTGGCCGAGATCCAGGAAGAGGCTTTCGAGGTCGAAATATTCAAGGCCCTTACCAGGGAGAAGATGCTCGGCGCCCAGCAGCTCTCGGCTCTGCAGCCGAACTTCTACCTGAAGATGCGGAGGAGGCTGGCTGCGGTAAAGGCCGGCGCCGAGACGGGCAAGTACAGGAGGGAGGACTACGAGAAGCTGAAGACGACCAGCTACGACCTGATAGGGAGGAGGCTGAGCAAGCTGCTCTCTGTGAGCTCATCGGCCAGCCCGCAGACCATCGGCGACAAGATAACGCCCGAGGAGAAGGAGTTCTTCGCAGCTTCGAGGTCACAGTCCGAGGAGTGGAAGCGCTCGCTGCTGGGGGAAGCCTAGTTGGCAGTCATGACGCGGAAGATGTCCGAGCTCTTCGAGGAGTTCCTCAGGACGTATGAGGACAAGGGCGAGGAGAACAAGTACCGCAACAGGATGGCGCAGCTAGCGGCCACGGGAGAGAAGTCGGTCGTCGTGGACTATGAGGACATCATACAGTTCAACACCGACCTCGGACAGAACCTGCTCTCGCAGCCCGACGAATCCCTGAAGGAGTTCCGGATAGCCGCGTTCGAGGTGCTGAGCACCGAGAACCCGTCGTACGCCAGCCAGATCAGGACCTCGCTGAACGTCAGGGTCAGGGGGATAACGGATAGGATCTCGCTTCGCAAGGTGGACACCTCGCACCTCGACAAGATGATTGCCGTCGCTGGCATGGTCGTCCGCAGCTCCGAACTGAGGCCGCTTCTCGTCGACGCTGCCTTCGTATGCCCGAACGGGCACGTGACGAAGGTCCTGCAAGAAGGGGTAGCCATCAAGAGGCCGCTCAAGTGCGACGGGTGCGAAGAGACGAGGAACCTCGAGCTCGACGAGAAGAAAAGCTCGTTCATCGACAGCCAGATACTGAGGGTCCAGGAGCTCCCCGAGGAGCTTCCGCCGGGGCAGCTGCCCCGCTTCTTTGACGTAGACGTCGTCGGGGACATTGTCAACGCGGCGAGGCCGGGAGACAGGCTTGTGCTGACGGGGATAGTGAGGGCGGAGCAGGACCTTACTCCGGGCCAGGCGAGGACGAGGGTCTTCAAGTCCAAGATCGACAGCAACTACATCGAGGTGGTGGGCAAGGACCCGGGCCAGATCCAGATAACCAAGGAGGACGAGTTCCTGATAAGGAGCGTCGCCTCCAACCCCGACGCGTACCAGCGGCTGATCAGGTCGATCGCTCCTGCGATACTCGGCCACGAAGCGGTGAAGGAGGCGATCCTCCTTTTGCTGGTCGGCGGTCCGCAGACCATCCTGCCCGACGGGACGAAGCTCAGGGGCGACATCAACGTGTTCGTCGTCGGGGACCCCGGTGTCGCAAAGTCGGAGATGCTCAAGTTTGCGTCTCAGGTCGCGCCGAGGGGGATGTTCGCGTCGGGCAAGGGTTCCACCGCTGCGGGGCTCTCCGCCGCTGTCATCCGCGAGAAGAACACGTTCATGCTCGAGGCCGGAGTGGTGGTTTTAGCGGACCAGGGAATCGCCTGCATAGATGAGTTCGACAAGATGAAGGAGGACGACCGCAGCGCCCTGCACGAGCAGATGGAGCAGCAGACGGTCACCATAGCCAAGGGAGGAATCTTCGCCACGCTGAACGCGCGCACCTCGATCCTAGCCGCCGCGAACCCCATCTTCGGGAAGTACGACCCTTACAAGAACCTGACCGACAACATCACGCTACCGATACCGCTGCTCACGCGCTTTGACCTGATCTTCGTGGTGAAGGACACGCCGACTCCCGCCCAGGACGAACGCCTGGCGACGCATATCCTGGACGTCCACAGGAGGGGCGGCTACACCGAACCTCCGCCGGTCCAGTTCGACCTCATGAAGAAGTACATCTCCTACGCCAAGAAGGTCTCGCCCAGGTTGACGATGGAGGCGGAGAACAGGCTGAAGGAGTTCTACCTCCAGCTTAGGCGGAGCGTGGCCGAGGGCCAGATCGGAGCGACGCCGAGGACGCTCGAATCTCTCATCAGGCTCTCGAGCGCCAGGGCGAGGCTGATGCTCAGGGACAGCGTCCTCGAGGAGGACGCGCTTGCGGCTATCGCGCTCATGAACAGGATGGTCGAGGACGTGCTCACGGACACCGAGACCAAGACCAAGGCAGACTTTGGAATCCTTCTGGGCCAACCGGCCGGTGAACGAGGAAAGCTCTCGACTTCGATGGAGATCTTCAGGACGCTGGAGGGCCCGGAGAAGAAGCCCGTCGAGCTGAGGATATTCAGGGACGAGCTCGTAAAGTCGGGCAGGTTCAAGACCGACGACGAGGTCGACAAGATGATCCAGAAGCTCATCAAGGAAGGGATAATCTGGGAGAACCGTCCCGGTTTCTACAGACGGGTCCAAGCATAGCGGCGGTCTGGTCTCATGAAGTTCCGAGAACTTCCGCTCCCATCGGAGTTCCTTGACTTTCTCGACGAGAGCGGCTTCAAGGAGCTCTACCCTCCGCAGGAGGCGGCTGTCAAGGCGGGTCTGCTAGATGGCAAGAACCTGGTAATCTCCAGCCCCACCGCGAGCGGGAAGACGCTAACCGCTATGATGGCGGCGTACAAGAAGGTCAAGGAGGGAAGGAAGGTCGTCTACCTGAGCCCGCTCAGGGCGCTAGCGTCGGAGAAGTACCTGGAGTTCAAGCAGCTGGAGAGGTTCGGCGTACGATGCGCGATAGGGACGGGCGACTTCGACGCCAGCGGCGAGGTCCTCGGCAAGTTCGACCTCCTGGTGCTAACGAACGAGAAGTTCGACTCGATACTCAGGCCCGGAGTGAGCTGGCTTCGCTCGGTCGGGCTCTTCGTCTCGGACGAGGTCCATCGCGATTGGGGCCTGCGAGGCGCGACGTCATCCG
>CAZAMW010000044.1:0-665 GCA_964486265.1 uncultured Nitrosopumilales archaeon
GCCGTGATTGCGAGCTTGTTTGACGAGTTCGTCAAATCTGTAGCTCTTGATGATTGGGTTGAAGAGTGGAATGCTTACTGATGTTTGCAGGTGCATTCTTGTCATTCTGGGTTTGTCGCCGAGAGAGTATGCTTTTGCTTCGAAACCAATGCTTTTGATGAGTCGTTCGTAGAACTTGGAATCTGGAACGCTCACAATCTCGTAGTGCCGTCCGTCTTTGCGTACGTAACCATCCGGATCAGCCAATCCTTGCAGGAATGCAATGACGAGATTCTTCGGACAGGTTAGTAGCCAAGACATGACGACTGGATTGTTGCTCGTTCTCTCTCCTTGCTTTAGTTTGTTCCTCTCTATCTCGAACGGGTTCTGTTCAATCTACCGGACATTCTCGCTCCTGTCCAGGCTCTGACCAGCGCGGCGGTCCGCCACCATGTGAGCAGGCGGGGTTGCCTACTGAGGCCGGAGAGAAGAAGCTCGGACGCAGGCTAAAAGATGGTCTCTACCGCGGAACTCTCAGGGTGGACGAGCCGAGTCCGCAGCGCCAGGGGATTGCAACAGAGGCTAAATATCACCTTTTTCAAATTAGGTCGTGCGGAAGCTTATAGCGGACACGATCACTTCACTCGATGGCTACTTTACGAGCCCGAAAAACGAGATCGATTGGT